>JBAZPO010000043.1 GCA_041648175.1 Desulfobaccales bacterium
TTTATCCAGCTTAAGGTTCATCTTACTGATAATCCTTTGCTTTTTAACCGGAAAGCGGAAACCGCAAACCGGAAACGGTATTGCCGGATCGGTCTCACGGTAATGGCAATGATATTGCTGGGAGTTTTAGCGCCGGCGGGGAGCCGACCCGGGGCCGCAGCCAAGGGCGCGCCCGTGCTGGCGGCGCCGCAGACCGTGCATGATTTCGGCGAAATCACCGAAGATCAACCGCTGACCCACGCCTTCCTGGTGCAGAATACCGGCAACGCGCCTCTGCAGATTCTGGATATCGATCCGGACTGCAAGTGCACCGCGGCCCATTTTGATAAAAAGATCCCCCCCGGCGGCCAGGGAAAGATCACCCTGACCATCGAGCCGTATTCGGTGATGCGCCAGTTCAAAAAAAATACCCGGGTGGTCACCAATGATCCGGAGCGCCCGGAGATAACCCTGACCCTCCAGGGGGTGGCCAAGCCCATCATTGAAATCAAACCCACCCATATCGTGCGCCTTCAAGGGACCCCCCAAGACCACCCTAAGTTTCAGGTGCGCTTCACCTCCAATCTCCTGACGCCCTGGGAGATCACCGAATACCGCACCAATATGGCCATGAGCGACGTGGAAATCGAGGTCAAACCGGAGCAGCCGGGGAAGGTCTATGTGGTGGAGGTCCGCAATAAGCGCCGGGAGCCGGGAAAATATACGGGAGTCATCGAGCTGATGACCACTTCGGCCAAGAGGCCCCGTTTGATGTTGCGGGTGTTTGGGGATATTCGGTAGCAGTGAGCAGTAAGCGGTGAGCAGTGAGCAGTGAGCAGTGAGCGGTTCAAGATTCAAGGTTCAAAGTTGATGGCCTGGTAAAAAGTCAGGCGGCCATTTTTAATTCGACTGGGCCGTGGTAGGCATGCGGGATCAAAAAACCGAAGATCACGGTTCCCAGCGAGATAATTTGCTCTTTGACACGAGAAAATAGCCCAGATAAGCGCCCTGGGGACCCCGAGACGGGGTTGCCGGCCCGGCTTCTGGCCCGGCGCACCGCGGTGGCCCGGAAGAGGTTCACGCCCACGGCCTTTAAGGTGACGCAGACGCGTACGGCCTTAAGCCCCCGGACCCGCAGGCGCTTGACCCCGGTGCGCCGGTCATATTCGGACATCGCGCCCTCGATGCCGGCCCGCCAACGGTAGCGGCAACGAAACTCGGCGCTCTGCTGGTAGGCCCGCCGCGCCGCTACACGCCCCGCCTTCTCAGCGTAGCGTAGATAATGGTATTTCTTCCCCGGCTGGACCGGGCAGTGGGGACCTTGGGGACAGGCGGCGCACCGTGCGGACGAAAACGCGACCCGGTAACGGTGCTTGCGGTATTTGTCGAACAGCGGCGTCTCGCACTGCGGGCAGGCCAGGACCCGGCCTCCGGGCGACATCTGAAAGTCCGCCAGCGACAGGCCCGCGGCTGGGGGCAGCCCCGGCAGGGGTGCCACCACCTCCACCTCCAGGGCCGCGGCTTGCCGGCAATTGTCGTCGCTGCCATAGGCGGTGTCCGCCAGGACCTCCTGGGGACCCAGCTTCCGGGCCTGGGTATCGGTAAGGGCCGGCAGCAAGGCCCGGCTGTCACTCTCGAAGGCCGGAGCCACCGCCACGTGGGTAATCAGATTGAGGGTTTGGGCCTTGACCTTCGGGTTTTCCGAGTCACAGTAAGTCTCCATCACCTGGGCCTGGTAGCCTTGCCCCTTGTGGCCGCTGTAACCGGCCTCCGGGTCCGAAGGATTTTGCAACGACTGGCAGGATACCTCCCGGGGCGACTTGACGGTGACCTCGGACGGGGCGTCCACCCCGGCGGCCTTCACCTCACAATGGTCGTCTAAGGCTCGCTGCAGCAGGCGATAGCTTGGCATGTCGCTGACTTGGGGATGCGCCGCGAATCCCTGCACCAGGTCAAAGCCCTCCTGAGCTACGGCAGCCAGGGTCCGGGCCGCGGCCGACGGCTTCACCTGGGAAAAGCAGGCCAGCGCTTTCTTGGTTTCATAGCGGGCCACCAATTCCGGCTCCAGGCCGGCATAGAGGTCGGGGTGTCGCCGTTTGAGGTTGACCAGGAGGCGGTTGATACATCTAGTCAAGATTCCCAGGCGGCCCAGCTTGCGCATGTTCGACCGGAGGTGCACCGAATCCAGGCGCTGCTTGGTGGTATCCACCGCAAAGACCTGAGCCAGCTTATGGGTGACCTGCTGAAACAAAACCGTATCCAACTCCTGGTCCGTGACCTTTTTGCGCATGCTCCACAAGGTCTTGGGACACATATACTTGGCGGCGTCGCTCTCCGAGGGAATATCCAGGGCGTAGTGCCATTGCTGGTTGAAGGCCAGTTGGTTGACCGTCTCCAGGTCCGTCAGATCGTGCATCTGCTGGAGCACCAGGACCCCCAGGACGGTGTGCAACTCCTTGGCGGGACGGCCAAAATCCGCCCGGAAGTGGAGGGCCAGTTGCTCCACCGGCAACTCCGAGAGGATTTCCCGGCGGAATAAGCCGGCCCAGGAGTTCTCCAATAACTGGCGGCGTTTGGGACCTAAATCCCCCCACGGGTCGATTAAGGGAGCTTGTCGGGAATGGCGCGGACGAATCATCTCTTTCCGATTAACCTATTGAATTTTCACTGAATTATGCCATAAAAAGCGGAGCCCGACAAGATAAAATTACCATAATCTTAAATTATTTTAGATAATTGACCAAAAAAGACTTTTTACGAATCCATCAACCTTGAACTTTGAACTTTTCAGGACAAGTAATATACCCGACTGCAGGCAAAAGATGACCGTCCCCCCTACCCTTCCCACCGTGGCCCCGGACTGGTGGCGCACCCTGTTCGACGACCTCTATCTCCGCACCGACGCCCGCAGCGTCCTGGATGAAGATTTGACCCGGCGGGAGGTGGACGGCCTCCTGGAAGTCCTGGACCTGCGGCCCGGCGCGGCTATTTTGGACCTGTGCGGCGGCCACGGGCGCCACGCCCTGGAGTTGGCCCGGCGGGGCTATGGGCCGGCCTTCGTTCTGGATTTTTCCCTCACCCTGGTATCCCTGGGACAGGCACTGGCCCGGGAACAGGGTCTGCCCGTGGCCTTTATCCGGGCCGACGCCCGCTGCAGCCCCCTGGCGTCCCAATCCTTCCGGGTGGTCCTATGCCTGGCCAACTCCTTCGGCTACGGCCCCACCCGGGGAGATGACCTGCAAATCCTGCAAGAGGCCCGGCGGCTGCTGCAATCCGGGGGACGGTTCTTTATAGAGGTGGCTGACCCGGATTACGTGCGGGAACACCTGCCGCCCCAATCCTGGCACGAGGCCGGGGAACTGGTGGTCTGCCGGCGGCGCTGGCTGACGGAGGAATACCTGGTGTGCCGGGAAATGGTGCTGTCTTGCAACCGGGGGCTGGTGCGGGATCAAGCCTATAAGGTGAGATTGTATAGCGCCGACGATTTACGTCAATGCCTGGAAGATGCGGGGTTTTCCCAGATTACGGTAGCCGGAGCGCCGGACTTTTACGCCCGCCCCGGGGACTACGGCGCCCTCAACCGCCGCCTGGCCGCGACGGCGTGGAAGTAAGGCGCGCACGGAGGCCCGCCGCCTCCTTTAGTCCTTCTTGTGCTTTGCAGTCGTTCATATTCCTGCGGAACACCCGAAACTATGGATTCAAGTTTCGCACCCCAATAAACCTTGGATATCGGCAATAGTCACGGCCTTTCGGCATTTCCAGGGCGAAACCCGATCATGTAAACCAGGCGCCCTCGCCTGCTCAAGCACAGGCTGGAAAGCCTGTGCCGCCAAAGAACAGCCGAGGGCGGCTGTTCCACATTTTTCCTTTTTTGGGTAGAAACGTTACACCGAAAAATTCGAAACTTGAAACTTGAAACTCGAAACTTTTCAGGACAGTCGTTCATGAGCCTGTGCCCCACCCGTAAATTATGAAAAGTTCCTGATGGGCATACTCCTAACTTTGAACTTTGAACCTTGAACTTTGAACTTTTCGGAACAGAGGTCTTCATTCATCCTAAATCTTCGGGGTAAACTGGGAAAAATCGTAAATCCCCAGTTCCTTTTCCAGCGCCGCCACTTCCTCCACCAGCTTTTCAAAGCCGTCGGCGCCGAACCTGGCGGCGTCGGCGTCCCGGAATTTTTTGCCCAGGACCGCGAATTCTTTGGGGGCCATGACCGTGCGCACTAAGGGGAACAGGACGGTATCCTCCTGCGCGGCATGGGGGCGGTAGAGCCGGGTGAACAGGCGCAGGTAGGCCGCGGCCTGGATCCGGTGCACCAGCTTGCGCATGGCCGGAGGATTGGCCTGGGCCTTGAGGAAATCCATGACCTGGCCCCCCGCGACATGCTGCTCCTTGAGAATCTTCACCAGGGCTACATGCTTTCCGGCCTGTTCAAACCGGGGAAACAAGTGTTCTTCCTCCAGCTTTTCATGGTATTCCAGCACAAACCGGCGAATCAGGTCCAGGGACCCGGTTAAGACCGGCAGGGGAAAGTCTCGGTCGGATTTCAACCGGGTCCCCATCTCGTCCAACACCAGCAGAGCGCGTTGGAGCACCCCGTGGTCCCGCTGGAGGGCTTCCGTGGCGGTGACATCGGCCCGGTCTTCCTTGCCGCCGCAGCCCGACAGAGTTGTAGAGCCAAGCAGGGCCACCGCGCCCAGGAGGGTTCCTCCCTGAACGAGAAAATTGCGCCGGGAGATGATAGGTTCGGTTTGATTTTTCATTGTGACTTCCTTTGGGACAAAGACCTGAATAGCCGAGGGCGGCTATTCCACATTTTTTTAGAAATAGCGAGCTATTGAGGTAACAAGGCCCGTCAAAACCCGATGATGAATACTGCCGGATTTATTACCATAGCCTGACAGCCGGTGCCACCAGAATTAGGGAACAAACCCGATATTTTATGACCTGGAATTACTGGGCGGATGCGAAGATTATGGCCCTTAAGCCCTTCTTTTTGGATTTTGAACAGAAAAAACCCGTATGCCATAAAAAAAACCCCCAAAGCAACCTTTGGGGGTTAAAAAATCTGTTAAAGGCGCACCTCCCCTCTCGGGAAGGCGACCACCACCGGATCAGACCGGCAGGTTACTGCTGTTCCGGACTTACCGGCAAGGCAGGAAGCACCGGCGCCGACTTCTCATATTTCATTCCGAAGGCCCGGGTCTCGAAGGCCTTGGGATTGAAGGCCCGGGTCAGTTCCACCTCTTCCGGGGTCAAGATGCGAACGATGCCGAATTGATCCACGATGGCAAACCGCTCACCCTTGGCCAAGCAAGAGGCCACCGTCTCTTCCCCCTTGAGTTCCTTTTTGGAGACGCACAGCAACTTGGCGCCGCCTTTGGCTTGCCCCAGGGCGATGGACGAGACGAAAAATACCATGGCCAGCGCCACCACCAACCCTACTACCAGTTTTGAACGCATGCTCCTTCCTCCTTTTTAAAGGTTTTACCCGGCTTTCCCCCCCCAGCGGAGTAATCAGAAAAAGCCGCCAAAACTCCTTTCTGCGGCTATATTACATTCCTGCAAGAGAGAAAGTCAACTTAATTATTCGGGCCAAAAAAAAAATCCTTTCCAAAAAAATTAAGACTTCCCGAAGGGTTAGTCAAGCAAATTCCCCGGGATCGGAGTTTATTTGCCAGGGAATAAATTTCAAATTATTCTCAGACTCTTGAAACCTGCAATATCAAGAGTAATAACTGACCACAGCCAACCGGCCGCTGACCGCTATTCGGTCCCCGGCGGTTTTGATCAAGGTATGGTGCGCGGTGCGCCCCCTACATTTGGGTCGTCTTCGCCAACCCCTGTTTAGGCTGATAACTCACTGCTCACTGAGCCTCTTGCAAAATTAACCGAGGTTTATGGGTCCGCAGGCTGTAGCTGTAATGGTCCCCCGGCCATGCCGCCTGTTTGTGTAGCACCGCCGCCCCCGGCGGTGCATCCGGAAGGGACAGCCGAGGGCGGCTGTCCTACATTTCTTGGATAAATTGCCCACAAACCGGCAGGAAACAGAATTTTGCAAGAGGCTCCACTGCTTACTGTTTACTGTTTACTGTTTTCAAAAGTCCACCGCCTCCGCGGCGATCTGGAGTTTGGCGCTCCCCCGTTGGGAAAGGCTCACCACACCGGTAACGGTGATGGGGTGTTCAATGGTTATGGAGGTAAGGCGCACCACCAGCTTGGGGTCCGGCAGACTTCCGAAGAAGACCTCCACCAGGCCCTCGGGGGCCTTCAGCATGAGGGATTTATGATGTACCAGGACCGGCCCCACCGGACCTTTGACAGTAACCCGGGTTCCGATAAACTGCTCTTTCTGGGCCAGGAGCCGGCTGACGCTCAAGGGTTCCGGACTGGTGAGCGCCGCCCCGGGCGGCGTTTCCGGCATTGGGGGCAGTCCC
>JBAZPO010000044.1 GCA_041648175.1 Desulfobaccales bacterium
CAAGTCGTTTGACGGCGCCGGTCCGGGGGTGGCACGTGGCCGCACCATCTACCGGGAAGCCGTTGATTTCGCCCATCTGCGGCACGCACGGTACCAATACTCTCCCTACCTGTTCGAAGCCCTGATGCAGTCGGCTTACTTCTCCATCGTCGCCATGGACCCGTCGGAACAACGATCCATGCTTCCCATTGAGATCGGGGAGATGAGGTTTTTGCGACCATGCCGGGTGGGGGAACAGATAACCGTGGAGGCCCGCTTGCGGGCGCAGGACGAGACCGGCCAGACCTGGGACGCCAGTGGGCTTGACGCTCAAGGCCGCCCCCTCATGCAAGTTTGGGGTATGCGGATGCACTGGGTCTCGGACTGATACGCAGCGAAGGCAAGATGGGAGTGGCTGTGGCCAAGGCTTGCCAAGACATAACTGTCCAGGCCGTGCGTTTCCTTGAAGGCCGGGGACAGGTTTTCTATGCCTCCTTGCCGTTTACCCTCGGAACCCTCAAAGGTTCCAGGACGCACGGGGCCGGAGAACAGCTGCGCTTAGTTTCCACCCTGTGGGATCATCTGGCGGCATTGAGGGCCAGGAAAAGTCCTCTGGGGAAAGGCGGTCAGGTTTCCAACCGCGCGGCTGCCCCGCTCAAGGTCGTCCACGACCCGCTGGGCCGGCCCCTTCTCCGGTGGGGAGAAAAACGGGGCCCGGCCATCTCCTGCAGCGCGGGTGGTGGAAAAATCTGGGCCGCCCTCTGTGGGGATGAGTCTGATATCGGCATCGATGTGGCCGAAGCCGGTGAATTCCAAGGAGAATACCCCGTGCACCGGGTCTTCCATGGGGATGAGCTGCACCACGTCTTGCGGTTGGCGGATGGAGATTTGGCCAGGGCCTCGGCCCTGCTCTGGTCTGTCAAGGAGGCTGTAGTCAAGGCCCTGGGGTGCGCCTTCCACCTCGTGGACCCGCGGCAAATCAACGTCTATCCGGCGGTAGGCAGCGACCGCGGCTATACCTTTCCCGTGGGGTTATCAGGGAAAGCGCTGGTGCGGTTTCCCCTCCACCCCGGGTCCATCTGGGTGCGTTCCCTTTCCCGGGCGCAGATGTGGCTTTCCATCGCCCTCTTGAATCGGCAAGAGCGATGAGGCGTTAGACCGCAGCGGACTGTGCATCGGTCTGCGGGGAGTGCCGGGAGTCTGGCTTTTTTTGAGGGATTCGCATATTTCTGTTAGCGGAGGTCCAGAAATGAACGTCAAGAATCTATCTCAGAACTTTAAGCAGGCTAGGGCTAAATCCGTCCTGATCGCGGCAGCCCTCCTGGTTTGGATTCTGGCGCCAACCGGGGCGCAGGCTATTTTAGGCACAAGTGAACCGGCCCCTTCTTTCTCACTGATGTCCGGAGACAATAAAAAGCTCACCCTTGACATGCTTAAGGGAAAGATTATCGTCTTGTTTTATGCAACCAGGGATACCGTCAATGTTAACGAGGACTTACAGCATTATCTGGATACGCTTTACGATGCGCAACCGCAAAATATTCAAAATCAAATCTTCCGATTGCTGGTCGTCAATACCATGGAGGCCACGTCTTTAACAGTTTGGAAACAAAAATTAATGGAAACCTCCGCGAAGTTGAAGATAACTATCTACGGGGATTGGAGCGGAGGCATGTTTGCGGCGTACCGGATGAGGGATAATGACAGCAATTTTGTCATTATAGATAAGCGGGGTATCGTCAGATTTGCCGCGTCCGGCCGGATACCCAACAGCCGGTTTGAGGCCATAAAAAAACTCCTTTTAGGACTGGCGACTGGCAACTAAGAAGCACCGGGGCCCAGCGGCTGAACTCTTTTTTAGGTCTCCGCAAGGGAAAATCGCCTTCCCCTGGATTTTTCCAGGTGAAGCGCAGCACCGGGGGTTTTAGTGCTTATCTTTGGTTTGAGCCTGGGAAAAGAGGTCGGCAGTAACACCTTGGGAACAGGCAAAAAGGAAATCCATGGCGAACCAAGCTGAACACGCCATCGAAGTCGAGAACCTGACGAAGCGTTACGGGGATTTGCAGGCGGTCAACGGCATATCCTTCAACGTCAGAAAGGGCGAAGTTTTCGCCTTTCTGGGCCCGAACGGCGCCGGCAAGACCACTACCGCCGAGATAATCGAGATGATCCGCAAGCCCACGTCGGGAACAGTGAAACTTCTCGGGATGGACGTCACCAAGAAGAAGCGCGCCATCGTCCCCCGGATCGGCGTCCTCCCCCAAGACTTCAGCTCCTTCGACCGGATAACGGTCAGAGAAACCATGCAGTACTATTCGCGACTATTCTCCGGCGCCAGTCGCCTCCGGCGGAACACCGATATCGACGGGCTGATAGAACTCGTGGCCCTCAAGGACAAGGCCACAGAGCAGTATAAGAACCTCTCCGGGGGCTTGAAGCAGCGCCTGGGCATCGCCATTGCGCTCGTGAACGACCCCGATGTCGTGTTCCTCGACGAGCCGACGACCGGGCTCGACCCCCGGGCCAGGCGCGAGGTGTGGGAAGTCCTGCTGGGCCTGAAGAAGAAGGGGAAAACGATATTTCTCACGACGCACTACATGGAGGAAGCGGAGATTCTGGCCGACACGGTCGCCATCATCTCGAAAGGGATGATCATCGCCACGGGCTCTCCCGCGGAGCTCATAGAAAATGCCACGAATTACCTGGTCCTGACGCTACAGTCCGTCGATGCCAACGCCTTTGAGATCATCCGGAAGTTGGGCTTCGAGCCGGTCCATGACAACCACCAAGACCTCAAGGTCAGGGTGGAGCACACGGAAGACATCCTGAAGGCACTAAATGCCGTTAAGGACGCGGGGGCGTCGTTCCTCAGCCTGGACGTTCGCAGGCCCAACCTCGAAGAGGTCTTCCTGAAGCTCACCGGCGAGGCGCTCCGCGCAGACCTGGCCGAGAGCGGGGAGGTGGTATGAATCTGCGAGTCATCAGCGCCAATCTCGTCGTCAAGCTCAAGACCTTCTACCGGGAGAGGACCGCGATGTTCTTCACCATTGCGTTCCCGATAATCCTGATTCTCGTGTTCGGCACCATTTTCCTGGACCGGGACCAATTGAGCTTAGACCTTTACGTGCAGGACCTCGACGACACCCACGGCTCGGCGCAGTTCATCAAGGCCCTGCAAATCAATGGGAACTTCAAGATAAAGAGGGTCGATCTCACCAGCGACGCCAGGGAATACGCCAAGAACCACAGGCTGAACCTTATCCTCGTTATTCCCAAAGACTTTGAAAACTTGCTCCATCAGAGGGTGGACCTCAAAGCCCCCGATGCCTCCGTTATCCTCGAGTATATCTACGACCCCAGCTCTACTTCGGTGAAGACGAAGATGGAATACCTGAACATGGAGTTTGCGGGGATGAACCAGAGGATGTCCGGAAAGCCGGGGTTCTACCGGTGGGAGGAGACCTCGATACTCAACAAGAAGTACCGATTTATCGAGTTCTTCATCCCCGGCGTCATCGCCATGGCGGTGATGACCGCATCCCTGTTCGGCACGGTGAACATGAACACGGAATTGTTGCAGAAGGGGATCATCAGGAAGCTAGCCACCACGCCCATCACGCGTACCGACTGGATACTATCGAACATCCTGTACCAGTTCGCACTCGCAATTATCTCCACGATTGGGATGCTGCTGGTGAGCTTCGGCGTGTTTCACACTGACCTCCAGATAAACGTCTGGCTCCCGGTGTTCATTTTGCTTGATGTCTTCGCGTTCGTCGGCATCGGCATGATACTCACCCGCTTTGTGCAGGAGGCGCAGAGCGCCGTCGCCGCCGCCAACGCCATCTCGTTTCCCATGATGTTCCTCGCGGGGAGCTTCTTCCCCATCGAGATGATGCCGGGCTTTTTGCAGACGTTCGCCAAGCTACTGCCTCTGTATTACGTGAACGAGGGCCTGCGGGCCTCCATGATCTTTAGCGACCACCTGGCCACCCTGCGTTACGCCGCCATAATCGGGGTTTTCGCGGCCGTGGTCTTCGCCTTGGGCATCATAGGCACCAAATGGGAAGAGGGTACGTGATTGCCAAGCACCTGCGGCTCGCCAGCCCTCGAGCCTTCTTTCCCGGCGACCTTACCGCCTGTACCCGCGGTCCTGGCGCGCAGTGAGTACAGTGGCACGAAGGGGCTGCTACCCAGCCTTCCCCCCGGTATCCGGGTTTCCCGTCCGCATAATTTCGCGACCCTTTTCTGGGAAAAGATCGGCAAGATAGACCCCGTACCCGGCCCCACATTTCCAGGGCTAAGGTTTGCCCGACCAGACGTTGGCCGGTTTGACCAAAAGTGATTCCCGGAAGGTGAAGACGTGAGAATAAAGCTTATCGCCCCCCATGAACAACTTGATGACACCAGTAATGTCAGGTTGATGAGGGTAAATCTGCCGCTGATAGCCGCGCTGACCCCGCCTGGCCACACGATTACCCTGGTCGATGAAGTTTATGCTGCCGATGACCCCGATCAAGAGGTGGATTTGGTGGGGATCACCGTCATGACCGACCTGGTGCCCAGGGCCTATCGTCTGGCCGACACCTATCGCCAAAAGGGGGTGCAGGTGGTGCTGGGCGGCATACACCCCACCATCTTGCCTGACGAAGCTTTAGGACATGCAGACGCGGTAGTGGTGGGAGAAGCGGAGGGTGTCTGGCCCCGGGTGGTAGCTGATGCCGCGTCGGGACAGATGCAAGGACTCTATCGGGCCGGTAAAAAGACAGAGCTCGCCGGCCTGCCAAGACCACGGCGAGATCTCTTCCCCAGAGGCAAACATCGGGGTTCTGCTCCTAGTTATGTCGGCATCGAGGCCTCCCGAGGGTGTCCGCACGATTGCGAATTCTGTTGCAGTGGCCAGACCATGGGGCGGCAATATCGAGTCAGGCCGGTTCCAGAGGTGATTGCCGAGATCGAGGCTCTTGATGCCCCTGACTTCTTCTTCGTCGATGACGCTATTGGACTGAACCGGGAGGTAGGAAAAAAGCTTTTTACGGAAATGATACCCCTGAAGCGGCTATGGATGGGGCAAGGAACCGTGTCGTTAGCTGAAGATATGGAGCTGCTAAAATTGATGCGACGTTCGGGGTGCAGGGGACTTTTGCTCGGATTCGAATCGGTCCAAAAAGGCACTCAGCATGAGATGAAGAAAATAAAGAACCTGAAGATCGATTTTTATGAAGCCATGCGCCGCTTCCATGGCGAAGGTTTCGGCATCCTTGGCGCCTTTGTTTTTGGCTTCGATTATGAAAACAAGGATGTATTCGAGCAGACCTTTGAGTTTATCATGAAAAGTGGCATGGATTGTGTCCAGCTGCGGGTTCTCACTCCTCTGCCAGGAACCCGGTTATATCAGCGTCTCTTAAGCGAAGGCAGGTTGTTTGAGCCTGACTGGTGGCTCCGCGGCTATCCTCCTGATACCCTCCTTTTTCACCCGCAGAGCATGACTGCTGACGAGCTCCTTAGTGGCTACGCCCGCTTGAACCGGCAAACCTATTCGTTCGGCTCCATGGCCAAACGGTTCTTTGGCATGAGCCCCTGGAAACGGACTCTACGCGGTTGTTTAATGTACGCCGTCATCAATATCTCTACCCGCAACCGTTATTTCAAAGGTTTGAAGAAGCCTCAGCCATTTGTCGGGGCTGCCAACGTCAGAGGCGAAATATAGGAAGTTTTTGAAAAAGTGGGAAAAACATGATCCGCTGCATCCCCAAAGGACTCTGTTCTTGGAATTTCGACATTGCTGGGAGCGGACACTCCGCAAGTGCCGAGTTCAATTGGATAGATGAGCAAGGGAGCATAACGATTGATGGTGAATATCATGATGTTCGGAAGCATGGTGTCTTTAGTGGACACTGGACGTTTGATGCCAATTCAACACCAGTAGCGAACGCCCAGAAATCAAGTGTTTTCACTCGAACATTCGAGTTGGAGATATCATCCGGAGCGGTCATCCTGCGTGCTCAGTCACCATTGGGCCGCACTATGCTTTTGGAAGGGGCCGGCTGCGACGGGGTGATTGCCCCCGCCCACCCCTTCACCCGGCGAGCATCAATCACCGGGCAGATTTCTGATTTCCGTACCGCGTGCTTTGCATTTTGGCTCACGGTTTTACTTTGGCGACGAGATGCGCAGCACGACCAGTCATGATTTTAGATCGAGCTAATAGCGAGTTGCGGTCAAAAGAATAGCATTGTCATTCTGAGCGCTGCGAAGAATCTAGTGTATTGTTTCACAAATACCTTTACAAAGTCTTTGAAGTTTTTCGAATATTGAGTCCGCGGTTGCGGTCCACATAAACGGTTTGGATTTGGC
>JBAZPO010000045.1 GCA_041648175.1 Desulfobaccales bacterium
TGAATCGCTGCTTCTGGGGGAAAAACTTGTTGTTGACAACGCTTACCAGACGTGATATAACTTATATGCACTGAAAAGTACCTTAACAACTGGATAGTGGAAGGAAGGTTAATTGTGTGGCGAGCTTGATCCTGGCTCAGGATGAACGCTGGCGGCGTGCTTAATGCATGCAAGTCGAACGGGGAATAGAATTTCGGTTTTATTCCTAGTGGCGGACGGGTGAGTAACACGTAAGCAACCTGCCCTCGAGTGGGGGATAACACCGAGAAATCGGTGCTAATACCGCATGAAGTGTAGGGGTAATGCCCAAACACCAAAGCCTTCGGGCGCTTGAGGAGGGGCTTGCGGCTTATCAGGTAGTTGGTGAGGTAACGGCCCACCAAGCCGATGACGGGTAGCTGGTTTGAGAGAATGACCAGCCACATTGGGACTGAGACACGGCCCAGACTCCTACGGGAGGCAGCAGCAGGGAATATTGCGCAATGGGCGAAAGCCTGACGCAGCAACGCCGCGTGGGTGATGAAGGCCTTCGGGTCGTAAAGCCCTTTTCTTGGGGAAGAAGCTCTGACGGTACCCAGGGAATAAGCCTCGGCTAATTACGTGCCAGCAGCCGCGGTGACACGTGAGAGGCAAGCGTTATCCGGATTTATTGGGCGTAAAGGGCGTGTAGGCGGCCCAGTATGCCTCTTGTGAAATCTCCTGGCTTAACTAGGAGGGGTCAAGAGGAACTGCTGGGCTTGAGGACAGCAGAGGAAGATGGAATTCCCGGTGTAGCGGTGAAATGCGTAGATATCGGGAGGAACACCAGTGGCGAAGGCGATCTTCTGGGCTGTTTCTGACGCTGAGGCGCGAAAGCGTGGGTAGCAAACAGGATTAGATACCCTGGTAGTCCACGCCGCAACCGATGGACACTAGGTATGGGGGGTATCGACCCTCTCCGTGCCGTAGCTAACGCGTTAAGTGTCCCGCCTGGGGATTACGGCCGCAAGGCTAAAATTCAAAGGAATTGACGGGGGCCCGCACAAGCAGCGGAGCGTGTGGTTTAATTCGATGATACACGAAGAACCTTACCAAGGCTTGACATACTGGAAGTAGGAACCCGAAAGGGGGACCACCTGTCAAATCAGGAACCAGCACAGGTGCTGCATGGCTGTCGTCAGCTCGTGCCGTGAGGTGTCGGGTTAAGTCCCGCAACGAGCGCAACCCTTGTTCTGTGTTACACTCTCACAGGAGACTGCCTCGCAAAACGAGGAGGAAGGTGGGGATGACGTCAAGTCAGCATGGCTCTTACGTCTTGGGCTACACACACGCTACAATGGGCGGTACAGAGGGGTGCTAAAGAGCGATCTGGAGCTGATCCCTAAAAACCGTCCTCAGTTCAGATTGGAGGCTGAAACTCGCCTCCATGAAGTTGGAGTTGCTAGTAACCGCTGGTCAGCATACAGTGGTGAATACGTTCTCGGGCCTTGTACACACCGCCCGTCACGCCATGGAAGCTGGCAACACCTGAAGTCGATGCGCTAACTTTATTGAAGCAGTCGCCGAAGGTGGGGCTAGTGACTGGGGCGAAGTCGTAACAAGGTAGCTGTACCGGAAGGTGTGGCTGGATCACCTCCTTTCAGGGAGTCATAGAGGCTTTGCCTCTGGATTTCCAGGTCGATCGAAGGGTTAAACCCCTTCGGTTTGGTTAGTTTCAAAAACTTCCTTCCACTATCCAGGTGTTAAGGTATTTCTATATCTGAAAAGCAATACTGCAAGTCCATTTTGTCCTCAGGTCGAGCATCCGAAGTCGGACAGGCTACACCAGCGATAAATCAGCTCAGTCTCTTTTCCGGCTAAATTATCATCAGCAGGTCCGGCGCTCGCAAGGAATGAATACTACCGAGAGCGAAGCTCATGATCCCGGCAACCGGGCTAAAGCCACCGTTGCTCTGCAGACCGTAGGTTGCAAGCTCAACCAGGCGGAAAGCGAAGCGCTGGCACGCATGTTTCTTGATGAGGGATTCAGGTTAGTATCCCCAAATGAAAGCCCCGATATTTTTATTCTGAATACTTGCACCGTCACTCACATTGCCGATCGCAAGTGCCGGCAATACCTCAGAAATTTCTGCGGCAGAAATCCTAACTCGCTGGTCGTAGCACTCGGCTGTTATGCGGATCGGGATGCCGCAGCAGTGGGGCAAGTTGAAGGGGTTGACCTCGTTATCGGCAATGCCGAAAAAGGCCGCTTGGTAGAGATAATAGAGGCACGGCTTGACCTCCAGAGCAAGCCTGCTTGCGACAAAGAAAATAGGCTGTCCACATTCTTCTCAACCTCCGAATCTCCCTGCAATCAGGCTGTCCGAAAACTCCTTTTAACCCCCTCTTATCCCCCTTTAGCAAAGGGGGACGAAGGGAGTTATGCTTTTGAGGGGCATCCCCGTTCGGCAGGGCTCACGGCAAGCCAAGCCCCCGGCAGGAAACACTCCGCACCCCTTTTGAGACAGGCTCAAAATCAAGCTTTGCCCGAATCTTTATTTCGAACAAGGGCAATGATAAAAATCCAGGATGGTTGCAACCATAATTGTTCCTATTGCATCGTACCCCATGTCAGAGGGCGTGAGCGGAGCGTGGCGGCGGAAACTGTCATCGCTGAAATCAAAGCCAGGGTCGGTGAGGGTTGCAACGAAGTCATTCTGACCGGAACCAGGATTGGGGCTTATGATGGAGTGGGCGGACTTGAAGGGCTGGCGCAACGCATCCTGGATGAAACTGCCGTGGCACGGCTTCGTTTATCTTCGCTTCAACCTGCGGAACTCTCGCCTTCCCTGATCCGGCTCTGGAAGGACAACCAGCGGATATGCCGACACCTGCATCTGGCTCTTCAAAGCGGCAGCGACCCGGTGCTTCGCCGGATGGATCGAAGGTATTCCACCGGCGAATATCATCAAATGGCCAGTGAGGTTCGGGATGCCATGCCGGATATTGCGATCACCACCGATGTCATCGTTGGATTCCCAGGCGAGACTGATGCCCAGTTTGAACAAAGCTACTGGTTTTGCGAAGGGATCGGTTTTGCGGACCTGCACATCTTCCCTTATTCGGCGCGGCCCGGGACTCCGGCATCACGGATGCCCGATAAAGTCCCGGAGAGGTTCAAAAAAGATCGAAGCCGTGCTATGATCGATCTGGCTGAGCAGAGTTCGCGAGACTTCAGACGCCGATTCACAGGGAAAACGATGCTGGTATTGTGGGAGGAGCAGAAGGAAGACCATCTCTGGATCGGGCACACCGGAAATTATATCAAAGTAGTAACCCGGAGTAATGAGCCGCTTGCAAACCGCCTGCTTCAGACTGAACTGGGCATTGAACATGGAGATGCCCTCTGGGGAGATGCCCAGATCGTGGCTAACCTGGGAGAGGAATTCCGAAAGGAGGATGAGTCGTCGTGAGTGGTGAAAATTTAGCCTACTTCATTATATTCTTTATCTGCCTGGCGCTCTCTGCCTTCTTTTCGAGTTCAGAGACCGCTTTCATTTCGCTGCAAAGGACGCGAATCAGGCATCTGGTGAGCAGCGGCGTTTCTGGTGCTGATGAGGTGGAAAAGCTAGCCAAGCACCCAGAGAAGCTACTGGCGACGGTACTTTTAGGAAACAACCTTGCGAATACTGCTGCCACGGTGCTGGGAACCGTGATCATCGTGGATATCCTTGATGATCGGGCAGGGGTTTTTGTGTCCACCGTTGTGCTGACGATTGTTTTGTTGCTATTTGCTGACATCATACCCAAGGTCGTTACTGCCCGGACTAGTGAGAAAATGGCCCTGCTCTACGTGCGTCCAATGAGAATCATATCATCGATACTCTCCCCCATTACCTCCATTCTGGCCAGGATCGGAACGGGTGTAGGCGAGTTTATTGGCGGCGACACTACACCCAGGAGACTGATAGGCGAGGAGGAAATCCGTGCCATGATCTCGCTGGGGCGTGAAGACGGAACCGTGGAAGAAGAGGAAGCTGAGATGATGGAGCGGGTCTTCCAATTCGGCGATCGTCATGTTTCAGAGATCATGACGCCGCGACCGGCCATCGTGTGGGTGGAAAAGGATATCAAATTGGAAGATTTTCTGAAGGTCTACGCCGAGTCGCCTCACTCCCGATTCCCTGTTTACGAAGAAACACGGGATAATGTAATCGGCATTCTGTCGATAAAAGATGTGCTGATGGCTCAAGCCAGGGGAGAGTTGAGTGGGGGGAATGTGGTGACAAGTTTAGCCAGGCCGGCTTATTTTGTGCCTGAGAACAAGGTCATCGGAGAACTTTTCCGCGAGATGCGGGCTCAAAGCACGCAGATGGCTATGGTGGTTGATGAGTATGGCGGCACGGCCGGTATCGTGAGCATTGAGCAGATACTGGAGGAGATAGTGGGACAAGTGGGGGATGAACTGGCGGGCGGACACAAGCATGTGGAAACAATCGATCTCAATACATATCAAGTCGATGGTGCAATGAGGCTTGACCAGGCCAATGAAGAACTGGATTTGGGATTGCAAGAAGGGGATTATGAAACTGTAGCCGGATTCATCCTCACCGTGCTGGGGCACATTCCTAAAAAGGGAGAACAACTGAAATGCGGGGGGATTATGCTCACCGTGACCGAAATGAAGGGAGTCAAGATTGAAAAGGTCCTTATTACCAAAGAATGATCAGCAGCGGCTTTGCGTTACCTTCAGCCGCGGCAGTGACTTGAAATATATCTCGCATCTGGATATCATGCGACTCTGGCAAAGGGCGTTGCGCCGGGCGGGGATGCCGCTGGCATATTCGCAGGGATTCAATCCCCATCCCAGAATTTCCATAGCTGCGCCGCTGGCCGTGGGGATTACCAGCGAAGGCGAGTTAATGGATGTCTTTCTCGCAAGAAGGGTATCTCTGGAATTCTTTGTCAAAGTCATGAGCAAGCAATTGCCGGCGGGCATCCGAATATTGGGAACAAAGGAACTCTGGCCCGGATTGCCTTCGCTCCAATCCCAGTTGCGTTTCGCCGAATACAGGGTTGAGGTGGAATCGGAGAAAGCGCCGAAAGAGGCAGGCCAGGCGATTCGGTCCCTGCTGGAGAAGACAAGCCTGCCCTGGCAACATGCCAGGGATGAGAAGGTCCATCGATATGATCTGCGAGCCTTGATCGATGACATCTGGATAATAGACAAGGGGGAATCCTTGTATACCTTTGGCATGAGGCTGCTTGCCGACTCCAGCGGATCGGGCAGGCCGGAGCAAGTGGCCCAGGCAATGGGATTTTCTGACTTGCCAAAATCGATTCATCGCACCAAACTGGTCTTGGGAACGAACTGATGCGGCTGATTCTGGTCAGACACGGAGAAACCCAGTGGAACCGTGAACATCGGGTGCAGGGTCAGGGCGATCTCCCGCTTAACGAATCGGGGAAAAAGCAGGCCGAGCTGATAGCGATAGCTTTACATAATGAAAGGGTGGAGGCAGTTTACACCAGCCCTTTGCGGCGGGCTCTGGGAACAGCCGAAGCGATCAACCATTTTCACCGGGTGGGGATCAAAATCATCGATGGATTAAAGGAGTTGGATACGGGAGAGCTTGATGGCGTGTACGCTTCCGATATGGGGGCCAGGCATCCGGAATTCTTTCGAATCTGGATGGCCGATGCCGCATTGGCCCGTATGCCCGGCGGCGAGTCTCTACCGGAGCTTCAGGAGCGTGTTTGGAATTCTATCCAGAGCATACTCAACAACAGCCATTCCAACACAGTAGTGGTCGTCAGCCATCTATTTGCT
>JBAZPO010000046.1 GCA_041648175.1 Desulfobaccales bacterium
CCCTTTTCGGTCTGGATGGTGAGCAGCCACTTGAGGGACATGAGCCCCATATCGATCATATCGCTGCGCTGCATCGATTGGCCGGACACGAGTAAGGCATGGGGCAGCTTGCCGTTGGCATAGTTTAAAGTGTTTTCAAGCCAGGGCCAGCTGTTTGTTGCATTGTTCCTGAACTGATTGAAAAGCCCGTCGGCAATGACTTCTCGGACCCTGCGCACTTCACTGTCGCCTGAAAATTTATGCAAGTAGGCATGAATGCCCACCAGGGCAAAAGCGATGGCTCGGGGCGAATTAAAATGCTCGACAGCTTTCATCGCCTGGTTGAAGAGCGTCATGCTCATTGCCATCTGTCCGCGATTGTCAAGAAAAGCCACAGCCTTGCCAAGGCCCCAGAGCGCCCTGCCGTGAGCATCCTCGGATCCCACCTCCTCGGGCCATTGCCGTGCATAGGTCATAAAATTACGAAACCGCCCCTTTTCGACATTGAAGGCATCCAGTAGAAAGCTGAGATACTGGTTGCTGAGGGAATCGAAGTACTTGCTGTCTGTAAGCAGATATTTCCGGCCCATGGCTGCAAGCATCAGCGCTCTGGCATTATCATCGGTGCAGTAGCCATGGGCGCGATCGGGGATGGTATAGATGGCATGTTGCAAAATACCGGTATCATCGGTAAGGGTTTTCAGGTGATCAAGCTTCATGTCCGGGAGCTCGAAATTCGTGATAGATTTGATGTTTTCAATATATGAGTGCCGGGGGCGGGGGTGCCGGGAACGGTTGAGCTGAACCTCGCTGAAAACCTCGAGATATCTTCGGGCCACCTCCTTCCAGATCGCCTCGCGACAGAATGTATAGGCTTTTTTGCGCATCGTATGCCGGTTAGTATCGTTGTCCAGAAGGTCGATGATTTGTTCCGCTATGGCATCAGGGTTTTTGAATGGAACAATTCTTCCCCGTCCTTCGGCTAGCATCTCGGTCGCATACCAGTACGGGGTTGAAATGACGGCTTTGCCGGTCCCCATGGCATAGGCGAGGGTCCCGGAAGTAATCTGGGCTTCTTCAAGATATGGAGTTATATATATATCGGTGGTGCCGAGAAACTCACATAATTCTTTCATCTCAACAAAACGGTTTTGAAAAATGACATGCTCGCTGATACCTAGTTTGCGCACGAGCTGATGCAGGCTGATGCGGTATTCATCCCCATGCGCCTTCAAGATATGCGGATGTGTTGCTCCCAGGATAATATAGGTAAGATCAGGGTGTTTTTGGATGACTGACGGAAGCGCCTGCAGGACGTTTTCAATGCCCTTATTGGGGGAAATCAGGCCGAATGTGAGAAGCACCTTTTTGCCTTCCACGCCGAACTGATCTTTGTAGAAGTTGGGATCCATAAAAGGCGTATCCGGAATGCCGTGATGGATAAAGGCAATTTTCTCTTCCGGCACGTCATAGATATCTTTGAGGAAATCAACAGCCTTGTGGCTCATCACGATGAGTTTATCGGACAGATCAGACAGCCTGCGCATGACTTCACGATATTCCTGGGCTGGATCTCTCAGAACCGTATGCAGGGTTGTTACGACCGGCATGCGAAGATCTCCAAGAAGTTTCAGGAGATGACTGCCGACCGGGCCGCCGAAAATACCGTATTCATGCTGCACGCAGACAATATCCACCTGGCTGATATTGAGATACTCCGATGCGACACTATAATCGTTAAGTCTGTTCTGGTTAATCTCAAATCGCACTTTTTCAGGATATGCATATCCCTCGGCTGTGTCATTCATGGCAACCGCCCAGCAGTTTATACCGGGCGCTTCTGTTGATAATGCTTCGACAAGATCAGTAGTGAATGTTGCAATACCGCACTGTCGGGGTGAATAGTTGCCGATTACGGCAACCGAGTTGATTCTCTCATAATACTTAATAACAGATGTCATAACGGCTACCTTTCTGTGTTTACGTTTTACCCATGCAGTCAGCTCTTGCTGACATTCAGCAGAAAAGGGAACAGATTTATTTTCTGGATTTACGCGGCCTGCCCTGCCCTCTAAATTCAATTTGCCTTCCCACCTTAACCTCTATTTCTTCGACAAATCGCTCTCCACCTGTCAACTGGCCTCGCTGTATTGCCTGTCGTATCTGCTCAAACTCCTCTTCTGGGATTGTTCCCATTACAAATTCCTTGTATTTCTCTTGCCGCTCTGTTTTTACTGATGCCAAGCTTACAATAAAAGGGGTCAAAATCCAACAATATCTGTTTTGTCAGTCCAACTTTTTCTCCATAACTCGACCATCGGTAATCTTCAGGAACTGGAACGATCCCAGCCCTGACCGGATTCAACTCTACATACCGACAGCAAGAAAGCAGGTATTCGTTTGTGCCTACAGTAAATAAATCTGTCCTCTTTTTGTCCTTTTTGCTCTGCGTGTTATATGGTTTCCGCATAATACTCATTCCCTATGGGTTCACAGGTATTTTCACCTCGACTGCGTGTTCCTTGTGGTCGTCAACAAGGGTGATTGTTGTATCCTTTTGCGGGACGCCGTTAACGGTCACGATCATTTTGCCATCACCGGTATCGCCGGCAGATGCCCGCAGAACGGCGATGTGGTAGACCGTTTCCCGATAACGGTAGTGCACCGTGAAGCCTTTCCAATTCTCCGGGAGAAGCGGTGCGAAACTCAGTCTATCCACCTCCAGCCTCAGCCCCAGGAGTGATTCCAAGATCAGCCGGTACATCCAGCCGGCCGAACCGGTGTACCACGTCCATCCACCGTGGCCGGTGTGCGGCGAGAGCGCATAAACGTCGGCCGCGACGACGTAGGGTTCCACCTTGTAAGTCGCCATCGACTCAGGAGACCTCGCATGGTTCACCGGATTGATCATGTCCATCAGTTCCCAGGCGCGCCGGCTGTCTCCCAGTTTAGCGAAGGCCATCGCCATCCAGATCGCTCCATGGGTGTATTGCCCGCCATTCTCCCGTACGCCGGGGACATATCCCTTTATGTAGCCGGGATTCAAATCAGACTTGTCGAACGGCGGGTCCAGGAGTTGGATCAGTGCCTGATCCCGGTGGATAAGATGTTGATCCGCGGCTTCCATGGCCATGCGCGCGCGTTCGGCATCGCCTGCGCCGGAGAGAACGGACCAGCTTTGCGCAATCGAATCAATCCGGCATTCGGAGTTACTCATCGACCCCAGCGGCGAGCCGTCGTCGAAGTAAGCGCGGCGGTACCACCCACCATCCCACCCATGCTGCTCGATGTTCCGGCGCATCTGCTCCGCCTCTGCCTCGCACCGCTGCGCGAAGGGCAGATCGCCACGTCTGCGGGCAACCTCAGTGAATTGCATAAGCACATCATACAGGAAAAAGCCCAGCCAGATGCTTTCGCCTTTCCCCTCTGCGCCCACCATGTTCATGCCGTCGTTCCAGTCGCCGGAACCCATGAGCGGTAATCCGTGCTCGCCATAGTTGAGACCTCTCAGGATGGCTCTTACACAGTGTTCATACAATCCTGCCGTTTCTCGAGACCGGCCGGGCAGATCGTAATAGGAATCCTCATTCGCGTTTATCGGGCGACCCTGAAGGAAGCGGATGGTCTCATCCAAGATACCGTAATCCCCGGTGCTCCTGACGTAGCGGCACACCGCCAACGGCAGCCAGAGATAATCGTCGGAACAGTGTGTGCGCACGCCGCGGCCTTGAGGAGGATGCCACCAGTGCTGTACATCACCCTCGGGGAATTGACGGCCTGCGGCAAGAAGGAGGTGCTCGCGCACGAGGCGCGGCTCGGTGTGGATGAGAGCCATTACGTCCTGCAACTGATCGCGAAAACCAAAGGCGCCCCCGGACTGGTAGAATCCACTGCGCGCCCACAGGCGGCATGCCAGTGTCTGGTACAAGAGCCAGCCGTTGGTCAACATGTTGAGGGACTGGTCGGGTGTTTCCACGTTCACTGCGCCGAGCGTGTGCTGCCAGTATTGCCAGACCGTTTCGAGCGCCTGGCGTGCCGCAGCAGTTCCACGGAAGCGACGGACCAGGTTGCCGGCGTCCTCGGCGTCCCGCCCGGCGCCGAGCCTGAAGACAATTTCACGTTCCTGCCCAGCGGCCAGTTCAAAGGAAACCTGAATTGCAGCACAGGGGTCCATGGCAGCGCCCATTTTGCCGGAGAGCCGCAGCCTGGTCATCGCGGCTGGACTACGCAGCGTGCCGTTCCTCCCCAGGAATTCAGTCCGGTCGCCGCTTACCGTCCGGGTCGCTTCGTCCACATCGAAAAAGGCAGTCCGGTCGGGAAACTCTGTATTGTAAGGGTTCCGCGCGAAAAGCGCACCGCTTACCGGGTCAATTTCGGTGATCACATACATGGTTGTTTTGGGCCGCAGATCTCCCAGAACCCATTCCGCATATCCGGTAGCAGAGAGTCGGCGTGATCTGCCTGACTCGTTTCTTACCTTCAATACAGTAAACTTGATTGATGCGTCCATGGCCACGTAAACCCATACCTCGGACCGGATGCCGTGCTCCGTGTGCTCGAAGACGGTATAGCCTAATCCGTGCCGGGTGGCGTAAGGCGTTGCCCCACGGCTGGGCAGCGGCATGGGAGACCAAAAGTGGCCGCGCTCTTCATCGCGGAGGTAGAAAGCCTCCCCGCTCGTATCACTCACGGGATCGTTATACCAGGGAGTAAGACGAAACTCGTGGGCATTCTCGGCCCAGGTGTAGGCAGAGCCGCTCTCCGAGATAACGGTTCCAAAGTGCGGATTTGCCAGGATATTCACCCATGGCGCCGGCGTCAACTGATCATGGGTGGTTGTAATGATGTACTCGCGGCCATCAGAGGTGAATCCGCCGAGTCCGTTAAAAAACAGCAGATCGTGGCGAGGCAAGGCGGCAACTGCCGGCGGAGCGCTATGGTGAGTGCGGGTCGGTATAAGGGGCGGCAAAGTTAATTGCACGAGGCTCCGACGATTGATCTGGTTCGCCAGCATCCCCCGCCTGTCGGTGACGATAGCGCGAGCGACCGTTTGGAGCAGGATACGTTCCTCGTTCGATATCTGGTCCGCGGGCCTTACGAAAATGCCGCCCGGTTGATCCGTCACATGAGCGCCTTCGGCTGCGGCAATGAGCCCCATAATCTGGTCGTGGAGTAACTGCCGATAACCGGCGTGATCTTCGTTCCAGATCACCAGGTCCACCGCCAGCCCTTTTAAGCGCCAGTAAGCGTGGGCCTGTATAAGATGACGCACCAGGCCAATGTTGGCCGGATCTTCAATCCGCAGGAGCAGGATCGGCAAATCGCCGGATATAGCGTAGCCCCAGAGACCGGATTGCCCGCG
>JBAZPO010000047.1 GCA_041648175.1 Desulfobaccales bacterium
AACCAACAAGGAGATAACCCCATGCACGCCCCTTACCGTCCACTACGCACCGCCCCTAAACTCCCGGAGCCGCCGGCCAGCCCACCGGAACCGTCGGACGAGGAGTATGACCGCAACTGCCGAAACTCGTGCCGTGAGGAAGCCATAGAGGCCCTTGGCACGGCCATCAGCCGCTTGGATGAGATTGACCACGACGGTATTTACCGGCACACCCAGAAGTATCTGGAGAGATTGGTTAAATATCTCCAGAACGATATGGAGGGGTAAATGAAACGCCAAGATAATTTCGATGAACTCTGCCGGCGCCTGTTGGCCAGGGAGCCTGCCCGCAAGCCAGACTGGGATCTGATCTGGACCATGATCTGCTTCGGGATGGCCTTGGTCGCTGTAGCCAGTTGGATTGTTTGGGGTGGGCCAGAGTGGCTGTTCTGAAAAATCCCTTAGTATAGGAGGTAGGATTTGATGATGATGATTTTGAGCCATCGGCTTCCCGCGAAGGAGAGATAAGATGCCTTGGTATAGGTATGATAAAGTTATCACCAGCACCCACAGAGCCGTCAAATATCAGTTTGGCGACCACTCCCAATGGATTCCCTATCACTTCATCAAAAAAGCAGGCGAAGGGGTGAAAGACAACGAAGAAGATGGGGTAATCTTGATTCAATCACAATGGGCCAAAGTATATATGTGCCACCTCGAAACGTTTAAGTCCAAGGCACCACTCGGAGGGGGATGGAAGTTTTTTTGATAAGCTCACTGGGTTACACGTTTTCTGGAGATTTTTTTCATCAAAAAGTTGGCCCTATACTAAGGCTTTTTTAAGGAGGCACCATGCCCGAAACCATAAGCATCACCTTCGACGCCCTGATTCACATGACCGACCAGGCCGCCCTGTTCGACTTTGACGGGGACCGGAAATGGATACCCTTGAGTTTGATCGACCCCGACAGCCTGGCTGACCTGGATCTATACCGTCCAGACACAGAAACAGGGTATCGGGAAAACGAAGGTTCCGGCGAGATCATCGTTCCTCTCTGGTTCGTCAAGCAAGAAGGCCTCGAATCCTATGAAACTTGACCCTTTCTCCCGTACCTTCCACTCCGGCTATACTATGGGCTCAGAGTCCTGGATCATCCGCCGGTCCCCCTCGGGCGACTACATCCTCCCCGGGGCCTCAGCCAAAGACGACCACCAAGCGGTCAACCTCCTCCGGGTAGACGACGCCGGCAAGGTGCTCCACGCCGCCAACCCAACCCCGAAGACCGAGCCTGAGAAATTCGCCTGCATGTTCTTTGTGATTGTGCCGCGGGAGAGGTGGGAGCGACGGCCGAAGTAAGGAAAAACAAGAGGCCCCTTCGGGGGCCTTAAAATTACACCAATTACACCCAAATTACACCCAAGTGTAATTCATTTGAGCCACTAACCATGCGGGTTACACGCTTAAAATTACACTTGGACACTTCTTCGGAGAATTTTTCAAAAAACTGCTAAGAGGTGTAATTGTGTAATTTTGGCTCTGAAACACAGAACTGGCGTGGCTTTCCAGGATTACACCCCAGTGTAATTGTGCTGTAATTGTGTAATTATTCATGCTTAAAACCTGCGGGAAGGAGCCAGAAACGGCGAGTTTTGCTCTTGAGGGTCTGGTGACGATATTCTGCACCCATTGCTTTAAGTCTCTGAGGCAGATCGGGAATTTTTTCATCGTAGTTCATCTTCAGGTATTTTTTCAGCGGTGTCAAGTAAATTCCAACACGTCCCTCCAAAAAAAACGGGTCCTGACTGATACCCACTTCTGGCTGAACGGGGTGGCCGTCAAGATACCCAGCCAAGGCGGATTTCAGTTTCCCCACTACAGTAGCCTCTGGCCCTGGCTGAATATCAACGGCTGCATCCATAATCCTTTGACAGATCAACTCCCAGGGTGTTTTCTTGTCCTTCATCACTGCCCGCCGGGTGAGGTCGGCAATCTTAACCTGAAAGGATTTAAACGTAAATAATTCTATAGTGGTCATCCAAATTTCCCGATCATCTACTTTAAAGATAAATTTTGTCTCTTCTCCTAACATCCGAAAAATTTGCCGTAAGGGAATCCCGAGCTTGGCGCCTATAGCTTCCACAAGCTTGTTCCGATCTTCATCGTTCTCAATTTTAAGAGGATCATTCCCGGCCGCCGCCTCTCCAGGGATTGCATTGGTAATTAGATTATTTTTATTGTGGCTTCTGCGGGCCGAAGCAATCTTGGCCTCTAAACTTTTTTCAGGGAAAGGCGGTTGGCAATTATTAGCATAGGGCAATAGAATCAAATAAATTAATGAATCGGGCAGGCCATAATTTACGAGAAGACCGGCCGCTGACACAAAATCAATATCTCGCTCGCCTTCCCCTATACCTCCGCTTTCCAATAGCCGTTGCCAAGCCTTTTTAACTTCTGGAGCCAAATCAACTTCAGATAGGCGCACCTCGCCCGTGAGTTTGCCGGCAGCCTCCAGGGGTGATGATCCAGGCGCCCCCCCCTCCTTAAAAAAATTAAGCAACCACCCCGGGCAGCCGGATATTTCCTCGACATCGTTCCACTTGTAGAGCGACCCGCTCTTGTGCAGGCTGGGCGGCGCCACCACATAGCCGCCGTCTCCCCGGAAGTCCATGCCGGGGATCTTCTTGGCGAAATTTCGGACCTCAAACCCCGGGTGAGAAAAATAGATATGAGCTTTTCCTGGCGAAGTGGCGGCCTGGCGGGTCCGGGGCAGGTAAATCTCGTTCTGCTCCAAGTAGTCCCAACCTTCCTGGGCGTCAATGTCCAGGACCACAACCCCAGACACGGCTCCGGTCACTATGGCCACATTGGCATCCGGCCAGCGTTTCCACCATCTCTTGATTATGGCTTCGTCGCTGGTGGCACTCAGGAGACCGTTGGCGAGGTCTTTTTGGTGCCACCGAGGATGTTTGCCTTGACTCTCACAGTCGGCCTTACCACAGGAGCACCCGCCTTGTTCTGGTGCAGGTATAATGGCAGGAGTGTAAAGAGGAACTACTTTCCAACCGCGCCGGGCGTAGGATAGGGCAGATTCGAGCATTATTCTGCCTGCTCAAAATCGTATTCATTGGCTTTCCGTACAGCCTCGTTCACCTCAAGGCTAACACCTTCGTTTCCAACATAAACCCTTGTATTGAAATAATCAAAAGCCCACTCATGCCCGTTTGGATTCAGGCCGCATTTGCCGTTGCGACCTGTTTGATAAACCTTTGGGCTCCCTGGAGGCCCTTGAAAGATATATCCATAATGCCCGGTTTTATTGGTCAGCAATTGCAATTTGATTAATTCTTCGGCGGAAGTTTCGGACCCTTTAATTTCTACCCAAAGACCTGCCCCAGCGTTTTCGTCGGTCTTGAGGGGAATCCAGAAATCAGGTAGATATTTTTTATATGTATTGTCTTCATAGGATGAAAGAGGCGAGGGTTCAGACCATAATAATTTAAAATATCGAGGCTCATACTGGAAGTCGATGTTTAGAGCATCAAAAAATATGGCCCATCGGCCTTCCGTTTTGCTCCGATATTTTTGACCCTTGACTAAAACTTTAACTGGCCTTATCATTGCTTTCACACTCCTTCAGAAAGAGTGCCCGCAAGAAACTGCTCACCGAGTGGCCGGCCTTCGCCGCCCGCTTCTTGATCTCAGCCTTCTCCGCCGGAGTGAATCGCACCGGGACGATTGCTTTTCTTTTCATGTATTCCATTGTATTACCTCTAATATACACTTGTCAACCAAAAAAAGGGGGTCCCCTTCCTCCTCCGGGGCCCGTCTGGCGGCGGACCCCTGCACAGGTTAAAGAACAGTCCCCGGCCCTTCTTAGTTTGCCGACTTAGATGCCAGCCGGGGTAGGATGCTGCGCTTAGAAGAGGGGGCCGGGTTCTTAGTACCGGCTTGACCAGGTGTAGGGTGTTCGTGCCTTTTCAGCCCTATGGCGTTTCCCCCTAACTGGCAGTAGATGGGCGCCCTGCTCCTCGCAGTTAATCTCACTCCCGGTTCCCGCCGGGCCGCCCCTCATCTAAGCGCCCCGGGTCTCCGGCCCGGGACGCACCTGGTTTTAATGCACTCGGCTTATGGACATGATGACGTAATCATCCACCATTGACCTGAGACTCATCAGATTATGAACCGTCTCAGACGTCATGATGTAGTCCACCCGTACCAGGACTTCCCGGCCAGTGTAGCCAGGATTTTGATGAGCCCCATTCCCAGGTACCCACTCCCTCAACAGCAGTTCATCCCCCACCTGGAACCCTTCCAGCCGGTCATCCCGGCGTAACTCGAAGCATTTGTGGGCGTTAAGAGTTGGCTGAAAAAACTCCGGCCAGCATTTCAGTTCGTGGCGCTTTCTCGGTCTTATGCTCATTATCTTACTCCTGCACCTCGTCCGCGCTTGCCCCGCCCCGCATGAACGGTTTCAGGGCGCGCCCCATGGCCTCAGCCGCCCCCGCCTGCTCGGCCGACAACTTAGCCACCATGCCGAACACGGCCTTGCTGTACTCGATGCCGGTCTTGTTCTTGTCGCCCACCAGCGTCAGCCAGGTGACCACCTGGAAGAACTTCAAACCCTGGCTGGACAGGCGCAGCATATACTGCGTCGATCCCTTGAGGCTGGTGGGGGGCAGGGGCACCACCCGGGGCAGGTTGCTGTCAGGCATCAGCAGGAAGACCCGCTTGATCTGCTTGCAGGCCTGGCCCAGTTGCCGGGAATCGCTCTTGAACTGCGAGTAGGGGCAGTTGGCGCAGAGCCCGGTAGGGTTCCCCTCGCTGCCGTGCCCCATGAGGCCGATCCCGACAACCGCGTCTTCGCTGGAGCAGTCCGGCGGGGTGCCCCCGCCGCTGCTGGCGAAGTCGGTCCCCCAGTACGCCCGGCAGTTCTGGACGCCCATGATGATCCCAACAAGCTGCTCCGTCCGGGTGTCGCCGTCCAGGCCCGGCACCGTCCAGGTCAGGTTACCGCCGGAGGGGATCTTCACCCGGTCCAGGTCGAAGGCGCTGAACCCGGCCCCGGCCATATTCTCCTTGAGGGCTTCCACGAGGGCCTTGGGGTCCTCAGTTAAAGCCGGGAAGTTCACCACCCCGGCGTCCTTGGTCGCTACTGCTTTGCTTTCCTCTTTGCTCATTGTTCATTCTCCTTTGGTTTTTGACGGGGCGCTCAGGCCCCGGTGCTGCCCTTCAGGTTCTTCTGCCCCGCCTCAACGCTCCGCTTACTGGCGGCCAGGCGGTAGATTAACTCCTGGGAGACGGTGCGCATGTTCGC
>JBAZPO010000048.1 GCA_041648175.1 Desulfobaccales bacterium
TTCATGGAGCTTTGCCATTGCTCCTATTTGTTGCAATAGAAAGCGAAATTGGTATCAGTCATGAATGGTCGTCCTGCCGAGTATCTAAACGCTGCCAGTGCTGCAGTTCTTGCTTTTCTGCGAATTTTCCGCGGATGAACCTGGCGGCAAAATTAGGATGCCCGAAGTAACCTGGCGCCATGTCCAAAAACCTATCCTGCATGTCCCTGAGGATTTTGGGGGCCTCCGTGGCGGCAATAAAGTTGCGCTCGTCTTTGTGGGAGAAGATAATTTCGTCCCCCAACGCTTCCTTGACCTGGTCGGCTTGCCCTCGCAGCTCCGGCGGCAGGGTGCCGGGCCGAATCGGAATGGCGATCCTGACCTCGAGGAGCACGAACCAGCGGTCGCCGGCTAGCGGCCGGGAGTAGTCCCAAAACTCCAGGGTCAGGCCGTTATTGAGAGGATGCCGAGAGATTAAATTTTCCGAGTTCATGGCCGAACTATAACCCCGTGATTATGCGGCCACCGTGGCCACCGCAGTCCAAAAATAGTTTTGGGGACCTCTTTGGTCTGAGGACCCGATCATCCAAACCAGTCCGGGGGACAGCACCCCAGTTTCGCTCGCTTGGGCCCAAATTAAAGAAAATAGTACCAGCCTTGAAGGTCCTGGGGTCCATCACGGTGCGGATTTCAGTTGTAGTTCTATCCGCTCCTGGTCTCCATATTTAAGGGCCACCAAAATGCTCAAATACTCTTGCAAATTTCTGGTCAGCAGAAAATTTTGCCGGACCAATTCTTTGGCTACACGACCCATTTCCAGAGCTTTATCGGGGTGACGCAAGAGATATCTGGCGCGCAAAGCAGCTCCCTCCGGAGTCTTAACCAGGAAACCCGTGTGATGGTTCACTATCTGCAGCCGAATTCCCCCCGCATCGCCGCCGATCACCGGTTTTCCTTTCCACAGGGCCTCAGTCACGGTGAGGCCGAATCCTTCTTTGAGAGACTTTTGCACCACCAGGTCCGCGCCGCGCTGCAGGGCATTAATCGTGACATGGGCATCCGGAGGTAAAAGCAGCACGTGGATGTCTTTGTCGCCGCCGGCCTCATCACGAACCTCGGTCAGCACCGCGGCGCCTTCGGGGTCATCGGTGGCTTCACCGCCGGCGAGGACCAATTGCAGTGACGGCGCGAAAGACTTGACCAAGCGATATGATTTAATTACGCCCAGAGGATCCTTGAATCGATCAAATCGTGAGACCTGGAGCATGATCAGCCTCTCAGGGTCCAGACCGAATTGAAGTTTGGCGGCCAGGACTTCCTCCGGAGTCAGATCCATGTTTTTTTCGCTGAGAGGGTCGATACTAGGCGGCATCAGATACTGAATGTGCGGCAAGGGTTGGGCAAAATCCGCCAGGGAAAAAATACTCGCATCGTATTCCATGACATAGTTACGCAAGTATTGCCACACCGGACGATAAGGATGGCTCAGGTCGATATGGCAGCGCCAGATCCACTTGCCTTTTCGGTTCGGGCATGACCTTAACAGGGGCAGCGGCTGCGGATCATGGATAATAACTATGTCGGCTTCCTCAAGGATCGAACGGAGCTCTTCCGAGTTTTGGGCGCCGGTTTCCTCGTAAACCTTGAAAAGCCCATCCCCCAGCTGCACGGGTACGCCTTGTAAGGCGTTGTGAAAGCTCTTGGTAACCTGGAAGAACGCCTCTTGACCTCGAATTACTTCCCACCGCACATCGAGGCCCAGATCTTTCTGGAGGGGGACCAGCTTGCTCAGAATTTCCGCGACGCCGCCACCTACATAAGTGGAGTTGACGTGCACTACCTTCATGCCTCTTAATGGCCTGGCAAGTTGCCGGAGCCGATCGATCACGTTTTCTCCGGTCACCGCCACATAATCTTGAATAGATGTCATCAGATCACTCCCCGGAAAAAATATTTGGTGAACAGATCTGCCAATTGCTGGCGCAATTCCACGAGAGTGCCGAAATAGGGATCAACTGTAGCCAATTGTGAGCAAAGATCATCATCACCGCAAGACCTCAACCAGGAGCGGAAATCGTCCATCATTTCAGGGCTCCGGCGTCTCGCATCAATAAAATGATAAAATATGCTGCCCACGGACATTTTGGGCACAGCCTCCACCAATTCTTCCGGTTCTTCAATTTTGCCGCGGGTATCGAAAACCACCATTTGGGAGCGGACAAAATGAAACTGCATATCGGGCTTGGCCCAGGTAATCGTTTCGATCTCATCCAACCTCTGGTCGATGAATTCGAGCAGCTCCTGGCGCAAGGATTCGAGATTCATAAAAGGATCGGGGTCGATAACCGATAATCGTTCCGCCAGGATATTGTCTTGCAGGGCATGGTGAACCCATTCAGCAAAATCGTTATTGTATTCAGGTGCATCGAACCTGGGCCTCAAGAGCCCCCCCCAAAAATGATGGTAGATGCTCCCGAGATGGATGTTAAGCAAACGGTTTCTCATTTCTTTTAGGTTTTGGGCCTTCAGCCCGGTGGCTATGGTCACCAGCGCACAGTCTTTGACGAAAAATGGTTCACGGTTGGCATTTATAGACATCTTACCCTCACAAGTTTATAGAAATACTTTGCTAGGTGGATACGTATTGACCCGGCAGTGGACCGGCACGCCTGGGAACACCGTCGGCGCGGCACTATTCAAAGGATTTGCCCTTACTCTTCCTTTCCTTCGCCCAGGAGCAACGCCACTGGAAAACTGCGTAATACGCCGCCGACAGGCAATGTCTGGCCCGCAGAAACCACCTCGTTCGTAATAACATTCCGCCAGGCAACAGGCGCCCCGTCAGGCATGATCACCCCGGTGTCCTGCCATACCGGTCTTCCCAGAGGAAGATCTCCCTCTTGAATCAGGTGGCTGAGGAACCTCGGAGCAAGGACCAGGGCCCATTGCCGCTGATGCCTCCAGGCAAAGGCGATGACATGGCCTTTAAATTTTCCCGCCGACTCCAGGGGAAGATAAGCGCCGGAGCGGAAGAGCTCTTGATTTGCTTTTTTTGCCTTCAGCGCCCGATAAATGAGAAAGAGTTTAATCTTGCCATCCTCTCTCGTGGCCAAGAGATCTTGGACCAGCCGGCCGATATCCGCATCATCCTGTTCCCGGATGCCGGCCAGCATGGCGCGCCTTTTGGCAAAATCTACCGGCCGGCGATTGTCAGGATCCACCAGGCTCAGGTCCCATAGTTCCGATCCCTGATAGAAATCAGGCACACCGGGTGAGGCGATCTTGATCAGTGTCTGCGAGAGGGAGTTGAGGATCCCGTAGTGAGAAACTCTCCGGCAAAACGGGATAAATTCTTTCAGAAAAGCGTTGGCTTCTGAGGGGGCCAGGATTTTCTCAGCAAAGGAGACGTAAGCGTTTTCATACTCAGTGTCGGCTTTCAACCACGCGGTATGGACCTTGGCTTCCCGGACAGCTTTGACAATATATCCCTTAATTCTGGCAACGAACTCGGGATACTCGGTATCTGCAAAGGGCCAGGCGCCAATCAGCGTCTGGTATAAAAAATACTCGTCGTTCCTATCCGGAACGGCTAAGCCGCTCAGGCGCTTTTTTTTGCCCCGGTTTATTTTGATCCAGGTCCGGAGTTTTTTTAGCCACTCGTGCGGCATCTCGGACAAGACATTTATTCTGGCGCGTGTGTCTTCACCTCTTTTGGTATCGTGAGTCGAGGTGGCATTTAAGGAATCCGGCCACAAGTCTCTTTTCTTCGTGTTGAAGTTGTGGAATTCTTCCAGCGAGCAGCCGAAGTGGCCCGGCCGTCCACCTACCTCATTGAGTGACAAGAGCCGGTTGTAGACATAATGTGTGGTATCTTCGACTCCCTTCGCCATTACCGGCCCGGTAAGTTGCTGAAACCTCATGGCAAAGTGGAGCCAGTCCCGCTTCTCTTCCTCAGAAACATAATCGGGAAAGTCCAGGAGAAGGAATCTCCGTACGAAGGCAAATCCATGTAAGAGGGCGGGGAAATTGGCGCTGGCCCGGTCCACCGCGGCCAAAATGTATTTCCTGTCGTCGTCCGGGACCACCACCTGGCTGATATAGGTCCGGTATACCGGAAATACTGCCAGGACTTCGGTCAAGGCTCTTTGCAGCGCGGTGAGAGTTATGTCGCTGCCATGGCGGTCCCGGCTGGAGATCTTCTTCAGGCGCTGGGCGAGGTTGTGGACGTCACTCGCCATATCTTCCTCAATTATCAGCTTTTTGTTGTCGTGCACGACATCTTCATAAGAATTCTTTAAGCCGGTGACGTTGGCATAGATTCTGCTGAAGGCTCGCGCATTTTCCTTTTGGCAAAACAACTCATTGACGTAATTTATAAAATCATAGCCGGTGGTTCCCTGGACCGGCCAAGAAGGTGGCAGGTCTTCCTGAAGATTGAGTATTTTTTCCACCATTAGATAGTTTGCCGGTGCTTTTTCTCTCACCTTTTGCAGATAGCTTGCCGGATCGTACAGCCCATCAACATGATCAATTCTTAGACCGGTAACCACTCTTTTTTCAATCAGATCGAAAATCAGGCGGTGCGTGTAGTTTAGAACGTGCTCGTCTTCCATTCTTAGTGAAATTAGCCCATTGACACAAAAAAAACGGCGATAATTTATTTCTTCCGCGGCCACTTTCCAAAATGAAAGCCTGAAGACTTGTTGGGAAAGAAGGTCATCAAGAAAATTAAAACTCTCGACCTTACCCTTTTCACCATTGAAGGTCCGCACGTTTTCATCAATAAATGCCTTTATTACCGCATTGCTATTGTATAGTTCCCACATAGTACGCTGGATGAATTCTTTCTGGTTATTGCGCTCCTCCGGCTCATTGATAGATGAAATTGTCTTCAAGACGTAGAGGATGCCTAAAAGCTTAATAAAATCGAAATTGTCTTCTGGAAGTTTCCTCTTTAACTGGGGCAAGTTGTTAAAAAAGTTGAGGTAAGATTCGATTCGTAACGGGAAAGCGAGGTTGTAGTAAGCCACCTGGAAGCCATTAGGACCGTATTGGAGAGCGATCTCTCCATTTTCGAGACACTCCCCATAAAACCAGCCAAGAAATGGCGCCAGAATTCTCTTATTGAGGCTGGCGGCGGGATAATCCCAATCCACGTCGAAAAACTGAAAATACCTGGAGGTGGAGCCATTCTCCAAAATATCCATCAGCAGCCGATTGTCCGAATCCATCGCCATATGAT
>JBAZPO010000049.1 GCA_041648175.1 Desulfobaccales bacterium
AACGGCCACCGAGTGAGGAAGCAGCCCAGATTTTTCCGAGAATTTGCCCGTCATAAGGGTACCGAAATCGTCCTCAAAGAGGAGACGCAGCTTAATGGCAATGTTTTTTCAACAGCCTGCTAAAGCATAAGTGTCTTCTGAGATTAGAAACTGTGTGCCGGCTTTCTTGTTTGCTGCCTCAATGCGGCTGGCAAGATTGACGGCATCACCGATGACTGTCATCTTCTTGTTGCCTAAAGCCCCCAGCGTGCCCGCTACGACTTGTCCGTAATGCAGACCGATGCGAATCTGGAAACTCCTTTGATACCATGCTTGCAGGTATGGCCCCAGGCTCTGGACCGCCGCTAACATTTCTAATCCTGCCTCAACTGCATGTAAGGCTCCTTCGGTTGGCTTATCGGCCTCAAAGAGAGCCATAAACCCATCCCCCATATAGGTATCAATGTGCCCGCCATGACGGCCAATCACCTCTCCCACCCGGTGGAAATAGCGATTCAGGACGTGGATCACATCATAGGGAAGCAAGGCCTCAGCGAAGGAGGTAAAGCCGATGATATCGGCAAAAAGGATGAGGATATGTTTCTCGACTCCGGCTGAGCCGGGCTCCACCCCTTTGACAAAGAGGCTGCTCAACTCTAGATCTTCATCATCCAGCACCAGCCGCCGGAGTTTTACTCTGCCATTAACGCTAGTCTGGCAAGCGAGCCGGACCTCGGGGGCAAATTGCAACAGTGCCGCGATGGCCTGTTCTTTGGGGTTGCGAGGCGCACAATGCTCAAGGCCCTCCAAGATGATGACCCGGCAAGTCGAGCAACGCCCATTTCCGCCGCAGATATGGGCCAGGGCAATGCCGGCTCGCACCGCGGCCTGGAGAATGGTTTCACCCTCCGAAAGCTCGATTTCCTTTCCATCAGGAAGATACCAGATTTGGGACATATCAAGAGAATCGGCCTTTTCGTACGATTTTGCCACCAGGTTTGCAGCAGGAGAATCCTATCGTTGATTTTTTTATTTGGACTTTCTCTCAACCGCGTCTTTTTGCCAGGGCCAGCGTCCGGTGATCTCCAGTTCAAGAGCAAAGCTCAGAAATGTGCGGATCACGACCAAAAGACCCAACACACCTAAGTCCTGAAAATTTGGGCCAACCGCCACCGTGCCGACAATATCGGAAGCAATGAGAAATTCCAAACCCAGCAGTATTGCCTTGCCAAAATCGCTGCGAAATCTTCGATAATTTTCTTCGATGGGCCCCTCTTTAATTACACGTTGGAGAAAGGTTATGATTGTTATTATCGCACCTAGCACGATGATACCAATCGCAATAAATTCGATGCCGATAGCGACCCATTGAATAAATTTATCGAAGCCTTCGAAACCTTTGATTGATCCTACCATCATTAAGTTCCCTTCAAATCTGATTCTCCCATGTTCCTCTTCTCATAGAACATGAATGGAATTTTTGCAACTCAAAATGAATATCTGGCCTCCATATGGAAAAGGGAGGCCTTATGCCGGGGGAACTCTTTTTGTCAAGGATTAAAGTAAGGTAAAGACGCAGGAGAAGGGTAGGTAATCTTCATGGCGAAAATAGAAGATATGATCAGGAGATGAGAAGTTTTTGGCCTCGTAATAAGCTATTCTCAACGGCGAATTAATCTGTGATCAGGAAGGATATAAAACTCTTCAAGGTTAGAGGGTCATAAATCGGTCCTCGGGAGCCGCGCAATTCCTGGAGGATCTTTACGGCCTCGAAAGGCTTGTAAGCATTACGGTAAGGCCGGACGACAGTGAGGCTTTCGTAGCTGTCCAAGAGGCGAAAGATGCGGGTCCAGCCGTGCTGCCGGTTCAGGGGCAAACCCAGAGGATAGCCGGAACCGTCGGCATTTTCATGATGCTCCAGAGTAAGACGCAACACCTCGTTGGGCACATAAGCCAGAGAAGACCCTTTGCTCAAAAGACGGTGTCCCAAAGCGGAGTGTTGATTTATTTCCGTTCTTTCTCCAGGGGTCAACGGCCCCTCTTTTAAATAGATTTCCTGGGGGATGCGGGTCATGCCGATGTCGTGCAAAAGGCCGGCAAGACCTAAGTCCCGGCTCTCCTTGCCGGATTTCTTCAAGAAGAGCATAAAGGCCGTCCCTAGAAGACAGAGGTTGATTGAATGGTTGTAGAGACTATAGTCATGATAAAGAACTTTCCACACTAATTTAAGGGAGGTGGGGTCTTGCTGTAAACTTTCGATTAGATCTTCCACCAAAGCTTGTGCCTTTTTCACGGCCAGTCCGAGGCGAGGTGATTGGAAGGCCCGGCGAATGCTGAGGTTCAACTGTTCGGAGAAAACGCCCAGTAATTCCGGGGAGACCTTGGTGCTCTCATGTTTCAGCAACTGCATATAATTATTGAGATAGGCAACCACTTTTTCCAAATCCTCATTGAGGAAATAGAGGCGGTCTATGCCCTTTTTGGTCAGAAGGTCCAGCCACTGGCGTTCCCATGCCTCTCCCTCCTTGGCTAAAAGGGGATAGGCAAATTCCTTGGACCCCTTTTGCGCCACCTTCAGGTAGAGATTAAAGGTGAGCCGCTCCTTCATAATCAACGAGGATAGGTAGATGGGGGTGTAAGGGGACGACCCGGCTTCGCCCCCGGGCCGGTGTAAGACCCTGGTCTCTGAAGATAAGAGCTTTTCCCGAAATGAGTCTTTATCCATAGCGATTTAACAGATAGTATGTGGCGGTCGTGCCTATCGGTGTCAAAAGCCGTTTTTGGAGATCTCTCCCCCCGAGTTTAACCCCGGAAAGTTTCCTTTATTACCCCGGATTTGTTTCGGAGCAACGATGATTTACTAAATTTAATGTAACATGTCAAACGTCCAGCTGGGTATAGTTATTTTTTCGGAGAGGTTGCCATGCTTGCCTCTCGAAACCAGGATATCTTTCAGTGGACCAGCGCTTGGTGTGGCCACCGGCAAGCCGGCTTAAAAAGGGATGGCCAATAGCGATTATGGTGCGTAGGATGCACCCTACAAATACTTTTTTTACGTCTTAGCGCCTTGGCGGGAGGCAAATCTTTTCAAAACAGTCGTTCATGAGCCCTTGTCTCACCCATAAATTATGAAAAGGCTGGTGGGGCGGGCCTCCGTGCCCGCCATGGCCGCAGGCGGCCAGAGACGGCCGCCCCACCCAATTACCGCGTTTTATTAACTTTTCAAAACAGCATCAGGTTGATTCGGGATAGAAGATGCCGGTGGAGCGCCCCCGGGCCAGGAATGTGGGGTCCAGGAGGCCGAAAAACTGGATCTGTTTGGCAATAAAGCCGGTCCAACCCGTCTGATGGCTGGCGCCCAACCCGGCGCCGTTGTCGCCGTGGAAGTACTCATAGAACAACAGGTAATCCCGCCAATGGGGGTCGTTCTGGAATTTGGCCGCGCCCCCATAGACCGGGCGCCGTCCGTGCTCATCCCGGAGAAAGATGCGGGTGAGACGGTTGGCCAACTCCTGGCTTACTTCGAAGAGGTTCATCAGGTTGCCGGAGCCGGTGGGACACTCCACCTTAAAGTTGTCGCCATAATACAGGTAGAACATCAGCAAAGCCCGGAGGATCAGGGAATTCATGGGGAACCAGATGGGCCCCCGCCAATTGGAGTTGCCGCCGAACATGCCCGAATTTGACTCCGCCGGCGTATAGTCCACCCGGTACTCTTCGCCGTGGACTTTCAGAATATAGGGGTGCTCGGCGTGGTAGCGGGACAGGGAGCGGATGCCGTAAGGGCTCAAAAACTCATTTTCATCCAGCATCTTGGCCAGGATGCGGCGCAACTTGTCCGGGCTCACCAGGGCCAGGATGCCCCGGTCGGCCACCCCGCGATGTTCCGGACCGATGGGATGGATGGCGCTCAAAAGCTCCGGCATGCGCCGGATCCGCTCCCGGATGCCGTCCGCCAGTTGGGGCACCAGGTCCCGCTGGGACTTTTCAAAGACCACCGTGGCGCATAAAGGGAGCAAGCCCACCAGGGAACGCACCTTCAAGCGGGTGGAGGTGCCGTCGGGGTAACGGAGCAGGTCGTAGTAGAAGCCGTCCTCCTCATCCCACAGGCCCTCCTGCTCGCCACCCATGCGGTTGATGGCCGAGGCGATCCAGAGGAAGTGTTCCAGGAATTTCACCGCCAAATTTTTATAAACCTCATCAAAGGGAGCCAACTCCAAAGCAATGTCCAGCATGCCCTGGCAATAAAAAGCCATCCACGCGGTGCCGTCGGCCTGCTCCAGGTGCCCGCCGGTGGGCAGCGCGGCGCTGCGGTCGAAAACGCCGATATTGTCCAGTCCCAGGAAACCGCCCTCAAAGACATTCTTGCCGAACCGATCCTTACGGTTCACCCACCAGGTGAAGTTCAGCATCAGCTTGCCGAAAACATGTTTGAGAAACTGGACATCCCCTTTACCCTGCAGGACTTTTTCCGATTTATAGATCAACAGCGCGGCCCAGGCGTGCACCGGTGGATTCACATCACTAAAATTCCACTCATACGCGGGAAGTTGGCCGCTGGGGTGGAGATAAAACTCCCGGAGCATGAGATCGAGCTGTTTCTTGGCAAAATCGATATCCACCAAGCCCAGGGGAATGCTTTGAAAGGCCAGGTCCCAGGCCGCGTACCAGGGGTATTCCCATTTGTCCGGCATGGAGATGATTTCGTCATTCACCATGTGGAACCATTCCTGGTTGCGAACGTGATTGCTGTGAGTCTTCAGGGGATGGGCCCCGTGCTCGCCCAGCCAGGTAATGGCGTCAAAATAATAGTACTGCTTGGACCAGAGCATCCCGGCCAGGGCCTGGCGCATCACCCGGGCGGCATCCTCTCCCACCGCGGGCGGGGTGATGGCGGCGTAAAACTCGTCCGCCTCCAGCCGGCGGGCCTCCATGATGGCCTCGAACCGTTCGCCAAAGGGACCGTCCGGGGACGCAGCCCCGAGAGATGCCGGAGCGAGATCACTGAGCCGCAGGCGCAGCACCGCCTCTCCCCCAGCGGGCACTTCCAGCCGGTAGAGCGCGGCCGCCTTGGTGCCGGTCTTTCCCGGGTTTACTGCA
>JBAZPO010000050.1 GCA_041648175.1 Desulfobaccales bacterium
CCGTGTGCGTCTGATTCTTGAGAACTCAACAGTGTGTCATAGTCGACGAATTAGTTTGTTATGCCCCGTCGGCCGGCGTGATCCTCTTTGTGGGGGTTGTGTTGGTTGATGGTTTCTTTGGTAAGACAATGATTCTGACAATATGTCAGTTTCGTCTTGTCAGGCATCTCTTTTTCCGCGCATCAGTTTTCTGGTGTGTGGGTGTTGTTTTCAACGGAGAGTTTGATCCTGGCTCAGGACGAACGCTGGCGGCGTGCTTAACACATGCAAGTCGAGCGGTAAGGCCCTTTCGGGGGTACACGAGCGGCGAACGGGTGAGTAACACGTGAGTAATCTGCCCCTCACTTTGGGATAAGCCTCGGAAACGGGGTCTAATACCGGATACGACCACTTCGGGCATCCGATGGTGGTGGAAAGTTATTTCGGTGGGGGATGTGCTCGCGGCCTATCAGCTTGTTGGTGGGGTAATGGCCTACCAAGGCTTCGACGGGTAGCCGGCCTGAGAGGGTGACCGGCCACACTGGGACTGAGACACGGCCCAGACTCCTACGGGAGGCAGCAGTGGGGAATATTGGACAATGGGCGGAAGCCTGATCCAGCAACGCCGCGTGAGGGATGACGGCCTTCGGGTTGTAAACCTCTTTCAGTACCGACGAAGCGAAAGTGACGGTAGGTACAGAAGAAGCACCGGCCAACTACGTGCCAGCAGCCGCGGTAATACGTAGGGTGCGAGCGTTGTCCGGAATTATTGGGCGTAAAGGGCTCGTAGGCGGTTTGTCGCGTCGGGAGTGAAAACACCGGGCTTAACTCGGTGCTTGCTTTCGATACGGGCAGACTAGAGGTATTCAGGGGAGAACGGAATTCCTGGTGTAGCGGTGAAATGCGCAGATATCAGGAGGAACACCGGTGGCGAAGGCGGTTCTCTGGGAATATCCTGACGCTGAGGAGCGAAAGTGTGGGGAGCGAACAGGATTAGATACCCTGGTAGTCCACACCGTAAACGTTGGGCGCTAGGTGTGGGGTCCATTCCACGGATTCCGTGCCGCAGCTAACGCATTAAGCGCCCCGCCTGGGGAGTACGGCCGCAAGGCTAAAACTCAAAGGAATTGACGGGGGCCCGCACAAGCGGCGGAGCATGCGGATTAATTCGATGCAACGCGAAGAACCTTACCTGGGTTTGACATACACCGGAAAGCTGCAGAGATGTAGCCCCTTTTAGTCGGTGTACAGGTGGTGCATGGCTGTCGTCAGCTCGTGTCGTGAGATGTTGGGTTAAGTCCCGCAACGAGCGCAACCCTCGTCCTATGTTGCCAGCACGTTATGGTGGGGACTCATAGGAGACTGCCGGGGTCAACTCGGAGGAAGGTGGGGATGACGTCAAGTCATCATGCCCCTTATGTCCAGGGCTTCACGCATGCTACAATGGCCGGTACAAAGGGCTGCGATCCCGTGAGGGGGAGCGAATCCCAAAAAGCCGGTCTCAGTTCGGATTGGGGTCTGCAACTCGACCCCATGAAGTCGGAGTCGCTAGTAATCGCAGATCAGCAACGCTGCGGTGAATACGTTCCCGGGCCTTGTACACACCGCCCGTCACGTCACGAAAGTCGGCAACACCCGAAGCCGGTGGCCTAACCCCTTGTGGGAGGGAGCCGTCGAAGGTGGGGCTGGCGATTGGGACGAAGTCGTAACAAGGTAGCCGTACCGGAAGGTGCGGCTGGATCACCTCCTTTCTAAGGAGTCAGTGGCCATGAGTCTGTGCCCAACACCGGGTGCAGCGATGGTGCTACTCGCTAGTGGAATCGTCGATGAGGCACCCGTCATCGGGTGCTGGACCTTCTCAGTACTGTCACCGCCGGCTTGTCCGGTGGGGGCGTGGAACCTGGAGGCGCCAGTGCGTGATGGTGGGTCTGACACACTGTTGAGCTTTGAGGGATCAGGCAGCCGTGAGGCGGTCGACCTTCGAGTCTCCTTCACCACCGTTGCCCCTTGTGGGTGGCGGGTTGGGGTTGGTGGACACGATCTTTGTGAACTGGATAGTGGACGCGAGCATCTTGCGGTGGCGTTGATTGCGCCGCCGTAGATACATGACCCGCCCTGTAGGTTTGGGGTGGGTTGTGCTGATCTTTGTAGTTCTTGTTGAGTGTTTGTGAGACAAGCTATGAAGGGCACATGGTGGATGCCTTGGCATCAAGAGCCGATGAAGGACGTAGGAGCCTGCGATAAGCCCTGGGGAGTTGGCAACCGAGCTGTGATCCGGGGGTGTCCGAATGGGGGAACCCAGCTGGAGTCATGTCCAGTTACCCGCACCTGAATATATAGGGTGTGTGGAGGGAACGTGGGGAAGTGAAACATCTCAGTACCCACAGGAAGAGAAAACAAAAGTGATTCCGAGAGTAGTGGCGAGCGAAATCGGATGAGGCTAAACCATGCACGTGTGATACCCGGCAGGGGTTGCGTGTGTGGGGTTGTGGGACCATTCGTCCAGTTCTGCCGGGCTGGAAGACAGTAAGAAAAGACGGTTGAAGTCGAAGTTGGTTGGAAAGCCGCGCCGTAGAGGGTGATAGCCCCGTATGTGTAAGGCCGTCTCTGTCGAGTGGGATCCCAAGTAACACGGAACTCCTGAAATTCCGTGTGAATCTGGCAGGACCACCTGTTAAGCCTAAATACTCCTTGATGACCGATAGCGGACAAGTACCGTGAGGGAAAGGTGAAAAGTACCCCTGGCGGGGAGTGAAATAGTACCTGAAACCATGTGCCTACAATCCGTCGGAGCGATCTCCTTGTGGGGTTGTGACGGCGTGCCTTTTGAAGAATGAGCCTGCGAGTTTGCGTTGTGTTGCGAGGTTAACCCGTGTGGGGTAGCCGTAGCGAAAGCGAGTCCGAATAGGGCGTTTGAGTAGCGCGATCAAGACCCGAAGCGAAGTGATCTATCCATGGGCAGGTTGAAGCGCGGGTAAGACCGCGTGGAGGACCGAACCCACTTAGGTTGAAAACTGAGGGGATGACCTGTGGATAGGGGTGAAAGGCCAATCAAACTTCGTGATAGCTGGTTCTCCCCGAAATGCATTTAGGTGCAGCGTCGCGTGTTTCTTGCCGGAGGTAGAGCACTGGATAGCTAATGGGCCCTACAAGGTTACTGACGTTAGCCAAACTCCGAATGCCGGTAAGTGAGAGCGCGGCAGTGAGACTGCGGGGGATAAGCTCCGTAGTCGAGAGGGAAACAGCCCAGACCATCAGCTAAGGCCCCTAAGCGGTGACTAAGTGGAAAAGGATGTGGAGTCGCAGTGACAACCAGGAGGTTGGCTTGGAAGCAGCCACCCTTGAAAGAGTGCGTAATAGCTCACTGGTCAAGTGATTCCGCGCCGACAATGTAGCGGGGCTCAAGTCATCCGCCGAAGCTATGGCATTCACACATATAGCTAAGCCTTTGTGGTTCAGGTGTGTGGATGGGTAGGGGAGCGTCGTGTCGCGAGTGAAGCTGCGGAGTGATCCAGTGGTGGACGCGACACGAGTGAGAATGCAGGCATGAGTAGCGAATCAGGAGTGAGAAACTCCTGCGCCGAATGATCAAGGGTTCCAGGGTCAAGCTAATCTGCCCTGGGTAAGTCGGGACCTAAGGCGAGGCCGACAGGCGTAGTCGATGGACAACGGGTTGATATTCCCGTACCGGCAAAGTAGCGCCCATGACGAACCTGGTGATGCTAACCGCCCGAAGCCATGAGTATCGATCCCTTCGGGGTGAGAGCTTGTGGGGGAGCGCGGGACCCGAGCTGGTAGTAGTCAAGCGATGGGGTGACGCAGGAAGGTAGCCCAGCCACAGCGATGGTTGTCTGTGGGTAAGTGCGTAGGGTGTCATCTAGGTAAATCCGGATGGCTGACTTTGATGTCGGGCCTGAGACACGATACGGAGCCGTTTGGCGAAGTGGGTGATCCTATGCTGTCGAGAAAAACCTCTAGCGAGCTATGCGCCGCCCGTACCCCAAACCGACTCAGGTGATCAGGTAGAGAATACTAAGGCGATCGAGCGAACCATGGTTAAGGAACTCGGCAAAATGCCCCCGTAACTTCGGGAGAAGGGGGGCCGGATCCGTGAACCGCCTTGCGCGGGGAAGCGGTGATGGCCGCAGAGACCAGGCCCAAGCGACTGTTTACTAAAAACACAGGTCCGTGCGAAGTTGTAAGACGATGTATACGGACTGACTCCTGCCCGGTGCTGGAAGGTTAAGAGGACCTGTTAGGTGGTAACACCGAAGCGGAGAATTTAAGCCCCAGTAAACGGCGGTGGTAACTATAACCATCCTAAGGTAGCGAAATTCCTTGTCGGGTAAGTTCCGACCTGCACGAATGGAGTAACGACTTGGGCGCTGTCTCAACCGTGGACTCGGCGAAATTGCACTACGAGTAAAGATGCTCGTTACGCGCGGCAGGACGGAAAGACCCCGGGACCTTTACTATAGTTTGGTATTGGTGTTTGGTTCGGCTTGTGTAGGATAGGTGGGAGACTGTGAAGCGGCCACGCCAGTGGTTGTGGAGTCATCGTTGAAATACCACTCTGGTCGTACTAGATGTCTAACCTAGGTCCGTGATCCGGATCAGGGACAGTGCCTGATGGGTAGTTTAACTGGGGCGGTTGCCTCCTAAAATGTAACGGAGGCGCTCAAAGGTTCCCTCAGCCTGGTTGGCAATCAGGTGTTGAGTGTAAGTGCACAAGGGAGCTTGACTGTGAGACAGACATGTCGAGCAGGGACGAAAGTCGGAACTAGTGATCCGGCGTCGGCATGTGGAAGCGACGTCGCTCAACGGATAAAAGGTACCCCGGGGATAACAGGCTGATCTTCCCCAAGAGTCCATATCGACGGGATGGTTTGGCACCTCGATGTCGGCTCGTCGCATCCTGGGGCTGGAGTAGGTCCCAAGGGTTGGGCTGTTCGCCCATTAAAGCGGCACGCGAGCTGGGTTTAGAACGTCGTGAGACAGTTCGGTCCCT
>JBAZPO010000051.1 GCA_041648175.1 Desulfobaccales bacterium
ATGGCGGTGTTCGGGGTGCCGGTGGCAATTCCCCAGGCCGCGTCCCAGGCGGTGGCCTGCGCCCAGGCCATGCACCGGCGCTTGGGGGAAATGCAGGCCCAGGGGCGCACTCCCATCCAAGGCATGCGCATCGGCATCAATACCGGGGAGGCCATTGTGGGCAATATCGGCTCCCACAAGCGCATGGATTTCACCGTCATCGGCGACGCGGTGAATGTTGCGGCCCGGCTCCAGGAACTGGCCAAGGAGTTGGAGGCCGATACCCTGGTGAGCGAGGCCACCTTCCGGGAAGTGGAAGGGCAATATAATTTTTCCCCGGCGCCGCCCCAGGTTTTGCGGGGCCGCCGGGAAAGCACCGCGGTCTTCCGGCTGACGGCTCCTTCCCAGGACTGACCGGGCCGAATTATCCTTTTCGAGATAAAAATAGTTCGTGAAAAAATTATTGACAACGGGCGAAATATGGAATAGATTGGGATTCTGGATGATATGTGAATTTTTTCACATTACCTTCGGACAGTTGCCGTTCGACTCGAAACTTAACCCCGAGGAGGAAAATAGATGGCTTTAGTAAATCCCCATGGTAAAGAGAAAAAGTTAAAACCGTTACTACTGTCCCCGGCCCAGGTGGCCGAAGAGAAAAAGCGGGCTAAGGAACTGACCGTGGTCACCATGACCTCCCGGGAAACGGCCGACCTCATCATGATGGGCATCGGCGGCTTCACCCCCCTAGATGGTTTCATGGGCCATGACGACTGGAAAGGCTCTTGCAGCGATGGGATGAAGTTGACCGACGGCACCTTCTGGCCCATCCCGGTCACCATGTCCGTCAACCAGGGCAAGGCCGATTCCATCAAAATCGGCCAGGAAGTGCTCCTGGTGGACGAAGAGACGGAAGAGATGATGGGGACCATGAAGGTCACCGAGAAGTACAAAATTGATAAAAAGTGGGAATGCAAACAAGTCTTCACCACCGATGACATGGACCACCCGGGTGTACAGTTGGTCATGGGCCAGGAAGAAGTCAACCTGGGGGGCACCGTGAAGGTCTGGAGTGAAGGGCCCTTCCCGAAACAGTATCCCGGCCTCTACATGCGGCCCTGGGAAACCCGGAAGATGTTTGAGGATAAGGGATGGGAAACCATCGCGGCCCTGCAGCTTAGGAACCCCATGCACCGCTCCCACGAGTACCTGGCCAAGATCGCCATCGAAGTGTGCGACGGCATCCTGATCCACCAGCTCCTGGGCAAACTGAAACCCGGCGATATCCCGGCGGAAGTGCGCACCGAGGCCATCAACGTCCTCACCCAGTATTACTTCGTGAAAGACACCAGCATCCAGTCCGGTTATCCCCTGGATATGCGCTACGCCGGTCCCCGGGAAGCCCTGTTCCATGCGGTGTTCCGCCAGAACTTCGGCTGCTCCCACCTCATCGTGGGCCGGGACCATGCCGGTGTGGGCGAGTACTACGGTCCCTTCGACGCCCAGAAGATCTTCCATCAGATTCCCAAGAACGCCCTGGAGCTGAAACCGCTGCCCATCGACTGGACCTTCTATTGCTTCAAGTGCGACGGCATGGCCTCCATGCGCACCTGCTGCCACGGCAAGGAAGACCGTCTGATGCTCAGCGGCACCATGCTGCGCAAGATGCTCTCCGAAGACATGGAAGTGCCGGATCACTTCAGCCGGCCCGAAGTCCTGAAAGTCCTGCGGAAATACTACCGCAGCCTCACCGAGAAGGTGGAAGTCAAGGTTCATGGCTTTGCCACCGGCGCCATTTCGGAGAAAAAGTAACCGGCAACCCCGGCATCAAATATCCGCCTCCAAGGGGATATGTGTTAATAACCATGCAAGAGGTGGAAGCCTTTCTAAGGCTTCCACCCGGATTTAAGGTTAAAAGTCATAGTTAACCCAAGTTTAGGAGGTTTTAAACATGCCGAGTTTTGTAATCGCGGAAAAATGTGACGGCTGCAAAGCCCTGGACAAGACCGCTTGCCAGTACATCTGCCCCAACGACCTGATGGTCCTGGAACCCGTACAAAAGAAGGCTTACAACCAGGAGCCGGATCAGTGCTGGGAATGCTACAACTGCGTGAAGATTTGCCCCGTGCAGGCCATTGAAGTCCGCCACTATGCGGATATCATGCCCCTGGGCTCCAGCACCATCCCCCTGCGGTCCTCCGACAGCATCACCTGGACCATCAAGTTCCGGAATCAGAAGACCATCAAGCGGTTCAAGTTCCCAGTCCGCACCACTCCGGAAGGGTCCATTGACTGTTTCAAGGGCCAAGCCATGCCCAGCGACATGGCCGGACTCAAGAAACCCGGTTTCTTCACCGGCGCGGCCCGGACCGAGTAACCCTACACAGCAGCGAAAATTCAAGGAGGTTAATGAGATATGGCTCTGGAAAGAGAATTCTGCAAATGGTCTTTCTGTTCCAAACCCGCGGTAGAAACCGTTGAAACCGATCTGCTGCTGGTAGGCGGTGGCATGGCTTGCACCGGCGCCGCGGTTGAAGCTGCTGCCTGGGCGAAAGCCGCCGGCCTGAAGGTCACCCTGGTTGACAAAGCCGCCCTGGATCGTTCCGGCGCGGTGGCCATGGGTCTGTCCGCCATCAACACCTACATCGGTGCGGAAAACAAAATAGCTGACTATGTGAACATGGTGCGCACCGACCTCATGGGCATCATCCGGGAAGACTTGGTCCACAGCGTGGGCGCCCACGTCGACCAGTCCGTGCATGACTTCCAGGATTGGGGCCTGCCCATCTGGCAGAAAGACGCCGAAAACCACACGGTGGACGGTCAGGTGGCCAGAGACGAAGGCCTGCCCCTGCTGAAAGACGGCGGTAAGTGCGTCCGTTCCGGCCGTTGGCAGTGCATGATCAACGGTGAATCCTACAAGGTGATCGTGGCCGAAGCCGCCAAGAACGCCCTGGGGATGGAAAACATCTACGAGCGCGTCTTCATCGTCAAACTGCTCACCGACAAGAACAACTCCAACCGGGTCTGCGGCGCGGTGGGTTTCAGCGTGCGTGAGCACAAGACCTATGTCTTCAAATGCAAGGCCATGATCATCGCCTGCGGCGGTGTGGTCAACGTCTTCCGGCCCCGGTCGGTGGGTGAAGGCCAGGGTCGTGCCTGGTACCCCGTATGGAACGCCGGCTCCACCTATGCCATGCCCGCGGAAATCGGCGCCAAGATGGTGCTGATGGAAAACCGTTTCGTCCCCGCCCGCTTTAAGGACGGTTACGGCCCGGTGGGCGCCTGGTTCCTGTTCTTCAAGGCCCAGGCCACCAATGCTTACGGCGAAGATTACATGGCCAGAAACTGGGACCGGGTCAAGAAAGAGTACCCCGGTTACGCCGATTCTCCCGGCACCTGCCTGCGGAACCACGCGGCGATGATCGAAATGCGGGAAGGCCGCGGCCCCATCATGATGCACACCGACAAGGCCATGCAGAAACTGGCCGAGACTCTGAGCAAGAAAGAGCTCAAGCACCTGGAAGCCGAAGCCTGGGAAGATTTCCTGGATATGTCCATCTCCGCCGCCTGCCTGTGGGCCTCCTTCAACATGGAGCCCGACAAGGTGCCGTCCGAGATCATCCCCTCCGAGCCTTACCTGCTCGGTTCTCACGCCGGCTGCGCCGGTCTGTGGGTCTCCGGCCCCTCCAAGGGCTACATGGGCGCCCCCGAAAGTTGGTTCTGGGGCTATGACCGCATGACCACCGTTGAAGGTCTGTTCACCGCCGGTGACGGCGTCGGCGCCTCCGGGCACAAGTTCTCCTCCGGGTCCCACGCTGAGGGCCGCATGGCCGCCAAGGGCGCCCTGGCCTTCATCCTGGACCACAAGAACGACAAGCTGGAAGCGGCGCAGAATATCGACGAGCTCATCGCCGAGATCTACCTGCCCTTCGAGATCTACGAGAAGTACAAGGGCTACACCACCGCGCCGGACATCAACCCCAACTATCTGATGCCCAGACAGGTCCAGACCCGCTTGCAGAAGCTGATGGACGAATACGTGGCCGGTTGCTCCACCATGTACATGACCAACAAACCCAGCCTCATGGAAGGCCTGAAGCGCCTCACCCTGCTGAAGGAAGACGCGACCAGGCTGGCCGCCAAAGACCTGCACGAACTGATGCGGGCCTGGGAAAATTATCACCGGATCCTCTCCGGTGAGGCCCACCTGCGCCACATCCTGTTCCGGGAAGAGAGCCGTTACCCCGGCTACTACTACCGGTCAGACTTCCTGAGCATCGATGACAGCAAGTGGAGGGTGTTCACCATCTCTCAGTACGACAAGAACACCAACGAGTGGAAGTTCGAGACCGAACCTTACAAGCAGTTGGTGAAGTAAACCCTTGAAACCTGGCGGGGCTCCCGGGATTCCTGGAGCCCCCCCATATTATCTCGGGCCGTGGTTTCAAGCCAGCCACGGCCAATTTTTTAATGGACCCCGTCTGGCCATGGGCCGCGGCGTCTGCTTTTACCCTTGCTTTCCCTCCTAACCTTATTGTATTTAAAAACTTGAAGACCTTGAAGGGGTCGGCAGACTCCTTAAGTTTCAACCCAGGTTCCGGAAACGTCCCGAAGGAGGACTGGTGTGAGCACCGATAACAACAAGATTCTGGTGGTCGGCGGAGGTATCAGCGGCCTCACCGCAGCCCTGGAGGCGGCGGAATCCGGGGGCCAGGTGATCATCGCCGAAAAGGCCCCCTATCTGGGGGGCCGGGTAGCTCAACTCCACCGCTACTTTCCCAAGCTCTGCCCTCCCACCTGCGGTCTGGAGATCAATTTCCGCCGGATCAAGGAGAATCCCAACATCTCCTTTTACACCATGGCGGAAGTGACCCAGGTCAGCGG
>JBAZPO010000052.1 GCA_041648175.1 Desulfobaccales bacterium
GAGCTACCTACCTGGGAGAAGGCCTTGGCGGATTCCTCGTCTGGGCCCCCTTGATTAACCGGGTGGAGGTCCATCTTCTTTCTCCGGAAGAGCGAATGGCGCCCCTGGAAAAGGTCTCCCGGGGCTACCTTTAAGGAGGAGACGAGATGAGTGCAGTCAAGATCATGGCACTCTTGCTGATTGTGGCTGGCATCGTGGTGCTAATGTACGGCAAGTTCAGCTATACCAAGGAGACTCACGACATCAAACTGGGCCCGCTCGAGATGTCGATTGCGGAAAAGCAGACGGTCAACGTGCCTGTCTGGGCCGGGGTGGGGCAATATTGGGTGGTGGTATACTCCTGCTTTATGCAAGCAAGAAAAGGTAGCTCCAGAATTATATCCGCCTAAAAGGTGGGGTGCAAATTCACTAGAGGAAGGCAAACCATCATGAAACGGTTCGGAATTTATCTCGGCGGTGGGATTCTCTTGGTCATTGTCCTCTTCGGATGGTGGATATTCAGTCGCCCCGAACGCGGCACGACCGGCTCGGTCAGCACGCATTTTCGTTGGCTCGGGCCCAACGACAAGATCGTGATCGATTCCTTCGAAGACCCCAAAGTCCAGGGCGTCGTCTGTCACATCGCCCGGGCGCAAACGGGAGGGGTGAAGGGTGCATTGGGCGTGGCGGAGGACACGAGTGACGCCAGCATCGCCTGTCGTCAGTTCGGCCCGATCAAGATCGTCGGTGAGCTCAAGGACGGCGAGCGCGTCTTCGACGAGCACCGCAGCCTCGTGTTCAAGAAGCTTCAGGTTGTGCGCTTCTTCGACCGCGAGCGCAAGGTGCTGGTTTATGTGGCATACAGCGATCGGGTTATCGAGGGTAGCCCGAAGAACAGCATCAGCACGGTGCCGATCATGGGGTGGCCGGCACCATAGATTCGCACTGTGCGGCGTGGTCGGTGACATGTCGTTCGGAGCGGAGGAGAACCTTCTTGGCGAGCGATCATGCCCAGCAGATCACCACGAACGATGAAGCCTTCTTGGTCATACCGGCGGCAGCCGGAATCCAGAAAGGGAATCACAGTGAATTTTAAAGGTGGTTTGGGAGCTACCTACCTGGGAGAAGGCCTTGGCGGATTCCTCGTCTGGGCCCCCTTGATTAACCGGGTGGAGGTCCATCTTCTTTCTCCGGAAGAGCGAATGGTGCCCCTGGAGAAAGTTTCCCGGGGCTACCACTATGGCGTGGCGCCGGGGGTCAAGCCGGGAAGCCGCTATTTTTATCGTCTCGATGGGAACACCGAACGTCCTGATCCCGCGTCCAGGTTCCAGCCCGAAGGGGTCCATGGGCCCTCCCAGGTCATTGACCCTCATTTTGTTTGGGAAGAGCTGCATTGGTCCGGAATACCTCTCTCCCATTATGTGCTCTACGAACTCCATGTGGGGACCTTTACCGCTCAAGGCACCTTTGACGCCATCGTTCCCCACCTGGATGACCTGAAGGATCTGGGCATAACCGCCATTGAGATCATGCCGGTGGCGCAATTCCCGGGGGATCGCAACTGGGGCTATGACGGCGTTTACCCCTTCGCGGTGCAAAATTCTTATGGAGGTCCCGATGGGCTCAAAAGGCTGGTTGACGCCTGCCATCAGCGCGGCTTGGCGGTGATTCTGGATGTGGTTTACAACCATCTCGGGCCGGAAGGAAATTATCTCCCTGATTTTGGGCCCTACTTTACCGAACGATACCGCACTCCCTGGGGTGCAGCCATCAATTTTGACGGGCCTGACAGCGACGAAGTCAGGCGGCTCTTTATTGAGAATGCGCTCTCTTGGGTGACGGAATTTCGCCTGGATGCCTTGCGCCTGGATGCGGTGCACGGGATTTTCGACTTTTCGGCACTCCATTTTCTGCAGGAATTGGCCGCGGCGGTGCACGAGCAGGCCGAGCGGCTTAATCGCCGGATCTATGTCATTGCCGAGAGTGATTTAAACGACGTCCGGCTCGTTCGCTCCCCAGAGCTTGGTGGTTATGGCCTGGACGCCCAATGGAACGACGATTTCCATCATGCCCTCCACACGCTGCTCACCGTTGAGCAAACCGGGTACTATAAAGATTTCGGACGCATTCAAGATCTGGCGAAGGCCTTTGCCGAGGGGTTTGTCTATTCAGGAGGGTATTCCCCGGCGCGCCGGCGTCGGCACGGGAACACCTCCAAAGACCTGGCCGCGAGCCGGTTCGTGGTCTGCGCCCAGAACCACGATCAGGTGGGGAACCGTCTGCAAGGCGATCGGCTCAGCGCCTTGGTCTCTTTCGAAGGGCTGAAGCTGGCTGCTGCCGTGGTGCTCTTTTCGCCTTTCATCCCCCTTCTGTTCATGGGTGAAGAATATGGGGAAACCGCGCCGTTTCCTTATTTCGTCAGCCATTCGGATCCGGATCTGCTAGACGCGGTCCGCCGCGGGCGTCGAGAAGATTTTTCCTCTTTGCCGGGGTCGGCTGAGCCACCGGATCCCCAGGCAGAAGCGACCATGCAGAGCGCCCGCCTGGATCACAGCCTGCGGCATCAAGGGCGGCATCGCCTCCTGTATGAATTGTACAAGGAAATGTTAAAGCTCCGCCATGAAACTCGGGCAGGCGCGGAATTAAGCAAGGACCACCTGGAAGTTGCTTGCTTGGAGAGGGAGAGCACCCTGGTCGTGCGGCGCTGGGGCCGCGAAGAGCAGGTTGCCGCGATTTTCCATTTTGGGGACACTGTGGAGTCGGTCAACGTCCCCTTGCCTTCCGGACGCTGGCGGAAACGCCTGGCCTCGGGAGAGCAACGCTGGAACGGTCCAGGCCCCGACCTGCCCGCAGTGCTGCATTCAGACGGGAACGTCTCGGTGACCTTGACGAAACAAGCCTTTCTCATTATCAGTCTGCAACCGGAGGACTAAATGATGGACCGATTTGTTTGTATCCATGGGCATTTTTATCAACCTCCCAGGGAAAGCCCCTGGCTGGAGGCCATCGAGATCCAAGATTCGGCGTTCCCTTACCACGATTGGAACGAGCGGATCACCGCCGAATGCTACGCGGCCAACGCCGTATCGAGAATCTGGGACACGGAAGGGCGAATCGCCCAACTGGTGAACAATTATGCCAGTATCAGCTTCAACTTCGGTCCGACTGTCTTGCTCTGGATGCAGAGGTATGCCACCGCCGCCTATGAGGCAATTCTGGAGGGAGACCGGCAGAGCCTGGAGAAATTCTCCGGTCATGGAAATGCCTTGGCCCAAGCCTACAATCACATGATCCTGCCGCTGGCCAACAGCCGGGACAAGAACACCCAGATTATCTGGGGCATAAAAGATTTTGAATATCGCTTTGGACGCAAGCCGGAAGGGTTGTGGCTCCCGGAGACGGCGGTAGATCTGGAAACCCTGGACCTCATGGCCCAACACGGCATCGGCTTTGCCATACTTGCCCCCAGGCAGGCAAGCCGGGTTCGGTCTATTGATGGTAATGAATGGCAAGACGTGAGTGGTGGCAGAATCTATCCTGCCATCGCCTACCGGGTGTCGCTGCCGTCCGGGGCCGTCATGAACCTGTTCTTTTACGACGGTCCCATTGCCCAGGCTCTGGCATTCGAAGGATTGCTCGACAACGGCGAGGCGTTCGCCAACCGGCTGCTGTCTGCGTTCGCCGACGACTCTCCTCGCCTCGTCCACATTGCCACGGATGGTGAAAGCTATGGGCATCATCATCGCCACGGTGACATGGCCCTGGCGCATGCCCTCCATCACATTGAGTCCAACGGACTGGCGCAGGTGACGAATTATGGCCGGTACCTAGAGGGTCATCCACCGGCGTTCGAAGTGGAGATCTTTGAAAACAGCTCGTGGAGCTGCGAACACGGCATAGAACGTTGGCGGTCCGATTGCGGGTGCAACAGCGGCGGCAACTCAGGTTGGCACCAGGGTTGGCGAGCCCCACTGCGTGCGGCCCTGGACTGGCTCCGGGATGCCGTGAATCCGGCTTTTGAACAAATGGCCAGACAGTTTCTGACCGATCCCTGGGCGGCTCGGGACGACTACATCGACCTCATCGTGGATCGAACACCCGAGCGCATCACGGCGTTTATGAACCGCCACGCCACCCGGCCCCTAAACTCCGGAGACGAGATCACGGTCCTCAAGCTGATGGAGCTCCAACGCCACTTAATGCTCATGTACACCAGTTGTGGTTGGTTTTTTGACGAGCTTTCCGGGATTGAGACGGTTCAGAACATAAAATATGCCGGCAGGGTTCTGCAATTGGCCGACCAGCTTTTTAGCGACTCCTTCGAACCCGGCTTTCTCGAACATCTTGAACTGGCCAAGAGCAACATCCCTGAACACCGTGACGGTCGCACCATATATGAGAAATTTGTCAGGCCGGTCATGCTCGATATGAAAGACGTGGGCGCCCACTATGCCTTAAGCTCACTG
>JBAZPO010000053.1 GCA_041648175.1 Desulfobaccales bacterium
AGGGGTGGCCACCTTGCTGCAGCAGGTCTTCATGAATCTTTTCTTGAATGCCATCAACGCCATGCCCACCGGTGGGCGCCTGGGAATTGATGTGAATATGGATCGTCCAGAGGTCCGGGTGCAGGTTACGGACACCGGTTGCGGCATCTCCCCCAGGGAAATCGGGAAGATCTTCGATCCTTTCTATACGACTTCCATCGTGGGACAAGGGACCGGCCTCGGCCTGTCTCTCTGTTATTCCATCGTGAAGCAGCACCGGGGGACCATTGGCGCGGAAAGTGTGGAAGGCCGGGGCAGTGTCTTTACCGTAAAATTGCCCGCCCGTTTTGGCGGAGGTGAATCATGAACGAAAAATACGCCCCGATTCTCGTTGTGGATGACGAGCCCGAGATGTGCTGGATTCTGGAGAATATCATCCGCAAAACGGGTTTTACCTGTATGACGGCCATGAGCGCCAGGAAAGCCATGGCCCTGACAAAAAGCAATAAATTCGGCATGGCCTTTTTAGACGCTAAACTTCCGGATATCGACGGTCTCGAGTTTGCCCGGAAGCTCCGTAAAACCAATGCCCATCTGCCGATCGTCATCGTTTCCGGCTACTTCTACCAGGATGATCCGACCATTAAAGGGGTCCTCCAGGAGGGGCTGATCGACGCCTTCGTCGGCAAGCCCTTCGATCATGATGAGATTGTGAGCGTCATTACCCGCTGTGCCTGCCGGTAGGGAAAGACTTCCCTTAATCACGGGAATAGGTTCCATAGCCGCCCCTCCATAACCAGCGGCGAAAAAGCGCAGACCTCCCACCTTTATATAATATTGACACATTCGCAAAAAGTCTGAAAAATCCCTTTTCTGTCATTCCCGCTTTCTCCATGTCATTCCCGCGGAGGCGGGAATCCAGTTTTTTCAAGTAGTTTCATACTCTCTGGATTCCCGCCTCCGCGGGAATGACGACTTTTTGCGAACCAAGCCTGTTACGGCAGATCCTGTTCTCGTACTGCTGGCATAGGTCTTGCTTTAATAGGAGACAGGCATGCCTGCTAAGGGTTTTCGGTAAGATGATAACAACAACACAAGAAGGAGAAAATAGCGATGGCAAAAGTACAGAAATCAACGGATTCTTCGAGTTTGGCGGAAGTTGTCGACCGGATCCTCGACAAGGGTATCGTGATTGATGCCTGGGTGAAAGTATCTCTGGTCGGCATTGAGCTGCTTTCCATCGAGGCGAGGGTGGTGATTGCATCGGTTGAGACGTATCTCAAGTACGCCGAGGCGATTGGTCTCACAGCCAGTGCGGCTGCTCCGGCATAAGACTGATTAGGAGCCGTTACGAAATAACCATTACATTCCCGACCATTTCGTTAGGAGCCGTTACAAAATACCAATTACATTTCTGACCATTTTGTTACGGCTCCTTATGCCTGTCACGGCTTACGGCTCCTTATGCCGATCACGGCATTTCAATGTTACAGTTATTTTATTACAACGGCTTAATGAATGCCCATGGGGCGGGAGCTTTTTGGGCGCCCGCTTTCATGGGTGTGCCGCAGAAGAAAGATAGGGAGGATCATTATGGGTAATTTGACAGATGACATGACGCGTTTACGCGGGGAGGTTGACGCCTTGCGGAGTGATCGGGGGGCGTTGATGCAGGAACTGGCGCGCGGGGCCAGGGATCTGGCATCTACGGTTTCAGCCATGCAGGCTGACTTTGCCGCCGCCCACACCACTATGGCCAGAAAAACCGGGGAAGCACGGGCCTCGTACGTAACAATGATCAAGAAGCAGGTCGGCAGGATGAGAAAAGAGAACGACTCAGATCTTGCAGGCGCCTCCCGTGCCTGGTTCGGTAAAGCAAAAAAAACGGTTACAATAAAAAAGAGAGGAAACTAAGCGATGGCTAAAGTACAGAAATCAACAGATTCATCGAGTTTGGCAGAGGTTGTCGATCGGATACTGGACAAAGGTATCGTGATTGATGCTTGGGTGAAAGTATCTCTGGTCGGCATTGAGCTGCTTTCCATCGAAGCGAGAGTTGTGATTGCTTCGGTTGAGACCTATCTCAAGTACGCCGAGGCGATTGGCCTGACGGCCAGTGCGGCTGCTCCGGCATAAGACTGAGCCCCACATGGCTTGTTGCCACAACGAAGCATGAAAATCCCCCCATCCCCCCTTTACCAAAGGGGGGTAAGGGGGGATTTTCATATAAAGTGAAGGAGGATCATCATGGGCAAACTGACCGATGACATGACGCGTTTGCGTGGAGAAATAGAGACCCTGCGGGGTGCGCGAGAGGCGCTGCTGCAAGAGCTGGCACAGGATGCCAGGGAGCTGACCACCGCGGTTTCGGCCATGCAGGCTTATTTCGCCGCCGCCCACACCGCGATGGCGAAAAAGAGCAGTGGGGAGCGGGAGGCCTTTGTGGCCGCCATGATCGATGAGGTCAACTCCCTGCTGTGTGAATTTTCCAGAGACCGGAATGATATGGCCCGGAAGGGAAGACATGACCGGGAAGCCTTTCTATCAGAAATGAGGAGACAGGTTACGGGCATGCGCAAAGAGACGGCGGACGACATGATGGGTGCCCGGCTTGCCTGGCGCGGCGAGCGTCCCGGAAAGTCCCGGCCCATTCCGATGAAGAAGGAACCGGTGGTCGTAAAACACGTATCGCCCCCGGTGGAAGCAGCACTGAAGAAGACGGTGGCGGCGCCGGAGATCAAGGCGGAAAAGCCACCGGTCACATTCAAGGAACCGCTGAAAAAGGAAGAGGAAAAGAAGACGGTCGTCGCGGCGCCCCAAGCCCCGGCGGCGGTCAAACCCCCCAAGCTCAAAACGCCAACGCCTATCGTTGACTCTATGCCGTTTCAGAAGAGCAAAAAGAAAAGTAGGCTGGATGAAAAACCTGTCAAAGCGATGACCAGGGCGAAACGGGGCAGGAAATAATACCCGCACTTCCCAAGTCGGAAAATGGTTCTTTAGGAGGCTTGCATGGTACGAGCACGTCTAAGCCGGGATTCGGTGGTATTTGAGGAGCTGACTTGCGCCTTTTGCGGTGGCCGGGGCAGAGACCCCTTCGATATCATGTCTTCCCTTTCCACCTGTTGTGTCTGCGGGGGAAGCGGTAAAGTACTGGTCCAGGCGCCGGCCACCGCCTGCGCCCATTGCCGGGGAACGGGGGCCGTTAAAACCCTTACCTGTACCACCTGCGGCGGCAGGGGTTTCATCCCCCACCCCGTGTCGCCAACTGTCTCATGTTCGCTATGTAAAGGTTCGGGCGATGACGCCTCAGCCCCGGCAATGGCTTGTCTGAAGTGCCGGGGAACAGGATGGATGATGGAACAGTTCAGGAAGGAGAAAGGAGTTTATGAATAAGAATGCCGTAAGAATAGTCAGCACATCAACCGTGCGCGAATCGGCCGGGGAAGACAGCGTTCAGCCCGAGCCCAGCGACAGCTTTATTTCTTCTCCCTATGTGGAGCAGGTCACGGAGCGGGCTCTGGCCTACCTGGTGGCCGGTTATCCCGTCCATTTTTCCGGCGTGGCAGGAACGGGAAAGACGACCATGGCCTTTCACGTGGCGTCCAAACTGGGACGGCCCGTCACCCTGGTCCACGGGGACGATGAATTCGGCAGTTCCGATCTGGTGGGCAAGGACTCCGGCTACCGGAAAAACAAAGTTGTCGACAATTATATCCACTCGGTCCTGAAGACGGAGGAAGAGATGAAAAGCCTCTGGGTGGACAACCGGTTGACCACGGCCTGTGAGCGCGGAGAGATCCTTATTTATGACGAATTCAACCGTTCCCGGCCGGAAGCGAACAACGCCCTCTTGAGCGTTCTCTCCGAGGGGATTCTGAACCTGCCGAAACTGCGCCGCTCCGGGGAAGGATACATGGCCGTGCATCCCGAGTTCCGGGCGATCTTTACCTCCAACCCCGAAGAATACGCGGGGGTCCACAAGACCCAGGACGCCCTGATAGACCGCCTGATTACCATCCACCTGGAACACTATGACCGGGATACGGAAATCATGATCGTCATGAAGAAATCGGGACTCCCCCGGATAGATTCCGAGCGGATCGTGGATATCGTGAGGGAATTGAGGAGTTTCGGGGTAAACAATAACCGGCCCACCATCCGGGCGGGGATCGCCATCGGCCGGATCCTTGCGTCTCAGAACCGGCGCGCCCGTGCAGATGATGTGTTTTTTCAGATGATCTGCCGGGATGTCCTGGCCACGGATACCGCCAAAATCACCCGGGGCGGCCAACCGGTCATGATGCAGAAGGTGGAAGAGGTGATCCGCAAGTTCTGCGGGTCCGTAAAATCGGCCAAGGAGAAAGTTAAGGAGGATCGCCAATGATGAAGAGGATTATGAGAGGTGTGCAGGTCATGATGCAGAAGGTGGAAGAGGTGATC
>JBAZPO010000054.1 GCA_041648175.1 Desulfobaccales bacterium
TTAGGACGCTGGCCTCTCACGCCGGAAACCGGGGTTCAAGCCCCCGTGGGACTACCATAAATGAAAACAAGGGGTTTGGTATTGCTACCGGCCCCTTTTTCTATTTCTGAAAGCACCTTCCCCAGCACTATCCCCAGCAGACAGGCAAAAAAGAACCCCCCAGCGACAAACCCCAGCGGGTCATTTTGTGCCTGGCCGGACGGGTTGACATTGCGTGTAAGGACCGGCTGTAGCTGGTGGAGAGGCCAACCGGACAGCAGAGGATATGATGGATGGCTTTACAAACACTGGCAAATTACGACTTCACCCGGTAAACCCTTTGCAGCCTGTTTCTTTAGCGTATTTCTTAGATTTTGGATAATCTCTGCATACCCTGGGTTTTACATCGTGGATCTTGCAAATATATTTATCTTCCCCTGTAAGTTTCCTTAACCACGGACACTTCGCAACATCGTCATGGGTTCGTGGGTTTATCCAAACATCATAGACATATCTTCCATTACCGATATCAATGGGATCAACCCAAGCCAAAATATCGTCTCGGGCATTATCCTGCCACATATCTATGTCTGATTGGTCTACTGAGTGCTGATAGGCATCGTGAAGGTTAAGGCAGCAATTTCCGCATTGCTTACAAACAAATCCACTTGGTCGCATCAAGTCCCTCCTGTATAATCATTTAACCGCTCATATATTGCCCGTGAGTGCCACTTAAATCAATCAGAATCGACGAACCGCCCGCACCGCTGGCCTTTAGTTACCCATAACCCATCCCATGCCCATCAGAGGTTTGTCCCCCGGCTGTAGCTGGATGTGCGGCAAACCCGGTAGTGGCGGACACCTGTCGCAAATGTAGCACCCACCATTGTAACACCCGGCAAGATGGATGTCACACCCGCTGCCGTATCACCCGTAGCACCCGCCGACGTACCGCCCATATCACCCGCCCGAAAAGTCCCGGAACGTATCACCCGGCGCGTATCACCCGGCCCGGACGTAACACCCGCACCCTGCCCGCGTTGCATAGCCAAAGATCAAGAGATCGCCCGCCTCACGGCTCAGGTAGGAGACACGGGAAAGACCTGGAGGGCGCGAACGTCCGGGGTTTGTGCTAAGGTGAACATCTCAACTTTCGCAGGAGCGAAAAACGTGTAATATAATGTAATAATTAGTAGTATAGCGTCACAAAGTGTGATATATGGGTTTTGTTCCCAACAAAAGTCCATCAACGCACGAGGTGACGCTATGAGCCAGATTGTATCAGACATCGTTTCCTGTGAAAACCAGATTCATCAGTTCTTTCACAATCAGAAAATCGGCAGCCTGTTGAAGCGCAGCAACATCGACAAGGAGAAGGGCATTTCTCCGGTCTCCGTGTTCCGGGTTCTGGTCACTTTGGCCTTCACCGGAAAGAACCTTTTTCGCACCCTCGAAGCAGGTGGAAGCTGCGGCATGGCCAAGGATACGGTATATCGGTTTCTCAACTCGGTCCATACCAACTGGCGGAGATTCCTTCTGCTGTTGAGCTCCCGGGTGATCAGCCAGGAGCTTGAGCCGTTGACCGGCGCCGCCAACATGAAGGTGCTGATCGCCGATGACACGCTCTACCGCCGCAATCGGAGCAAGTATGTTGAGCTGTTGTCGCGAGTCTTTGACCATATCGACAAACGGTATTACCGCGGGTTCAGGATGCTCGTCCTGGGATGGTCCGACGGCATCAGCTTCGTTCCTGTGTCCTGTGCGCTGCTGGCATCCAGCAAGGAAAAGAACCGGCTGGTTCCCTTGCGTACGGACCTTGACCGTCGCACCAACGGCGCGAGACGTCGCCGGGAAGGCATCCGCAAGGCAACCGATGTCCTTGTCGAAATGGTAGCCGAGGCCATGGCAAGTGGGATTCAAGCCAGTCACCTTATGTTCGACAGCTGGTTTGCATATCCCGCAACCATAAGGAAGTTGCTCGCGAAAGGGGTGCATACCATCTGCATGCTCAAGGTCACGGAAAAAATCTTCTATCGCTACCAGGGGGAAGATCTCCATCTGGCGGCCATCTACAGGAAGATCCGCAAGCGTCGCGGCCGTGCAAAGATCCTCGCTTCGGTCATGGTCGAGATCGGGGAAAATGACCAAGGCATCCCGGTCCCGGCAAAGATCGTATTCGTCCGGGACAGGCGCTCCAAAAAGTGGCTGGCCCTGCTGTCCACCGATATTGCCTTGGGTGACGAGGAGATCGTCACGGCCTATAAACGCAGATGGGACATCGAGGTGTTCTTCAAGATGGCCAAGTCGTTTCTAAATCTTGCCAAAGAGTGCCAGGGTCGGTCCTATGATGGTCTTGTCGCCCATTCCACTGTGGTGTGCTGCCGATACATCATGTTGGCCCTCGCCAAGAGGACCAACAAGGACCCCCGAACTCTTGGGACCCTGTTTCACGCCTGTTGCGAAGAACTCCAGCAGGCGACCTTCGCTGAAGCACTGGCCCTCGTGCTGGTGTTGCTGGAGCAGGCAATGGGCGCCGCCTCGGAAATAACCAGGGAACTGTTCCGCTCCCTGATCGACCGGTTTCTCAGAGATCTACCCCCAATTTATGGGGCACGGTGGCTACTTGCATGGCAAAATAACACCGCTTATTGTTAAAGAACAGATAGATAGACTCGCTTAAACGTGTGCGAAAGTTGAGTTATTTATTATTTAGTCGAGATTTGCGGCCGATGTGCTTGTGTAGCAGCTTTTCAAGATGTTCTTCAGCAGTATTTGTCCAGTGAACTTTCATTCCTGCAAGCCATACTTTGCACGGATTTCTTTTACATCTTTTGTGCGGCCCGCTTTACTATCGGCCAACCCGAACTCAATGACCTCACGCACATAAATTTCATGCATCAAATCATCCCATGTGGCACTTGCAGGCATCCGATCGACAATCTTGTGTGCTTCTTCCTTAATTATCATTGTGGACATATAGTTACCTCCTTCTTTTCAAAAACAATAGCACAGAATTAATAATCAATCAACAGCCAAACAGCAATGGTGCCAAGGCTTGTCAACATCAAGCAAGGTATAGCCGGAATTATGGGACGGTTGCCACACACGGTAATCACTATCGCTCCAAGTATTGTTTCAGCGAGGTTTTACCCGAACGAAAGAAGTCTAGGCTGCTACATCCCTTGTTTCTAAGCGTTTGGCAGACACTAAGCAGCATCAAGGAGTCCCGTTACCGGATCGAGGATTTCCACATTTTCGTCCCCGAGGAGCCGCCCGAAATTCTCGTGGACCAGGTGCTCGGCGGATTCCACCATGAAGCGTACGATCTCATTGGGGGTATAAATGATCCCCAAACGGTCCGCCGCCGCCGGATTGTAGGCCCGGTAGAAGTTCTCGTAAAAGACCTTGAGAAAACGCTGCTTTTCGTGATGGTCGGCGATCCCGGAAGCGGCAGCCTTGATGATCCGGATATAGGGATCGATCTTGCCCAGGATGCCCCTGCGGACGGCGCCGGTAAAGAAGGTTTCGATCACCCCCATGAGGGAGCGGGCGATGTTGTTTTCCCGGTGAAACTGGGATTCATTGAAAACGGTGATGAAGATGTCTTCCGTCAGGATGTGCTGGATGATCATCTCCCGGATGTCGGCCATGACGATATGGGGGTTGATGGAATCCCGGCAGAGTTCCAGAAAATCTCCACGCGCCCGGGCAAAAGCGGCGTTGAGAGCCGCCTGGTCTTCGATGAGTTTCCGCAGTTTGACGATTAGATCGGGAAGATCTTTCTTGAAACGGTCAATCGCCTCCCGGAAGGTCCGGACCTCCTGGGGTTCATAGTTGACGAAGGTTGTGATCAGGCTGTGGAGGGCGGCGTGGTCGTCGAAGGAGGCCCGCTGCAGCTCCCGGCCGTTCCGGATGAGAACGGCGGTCCGGCCGTCTTCAAAGAGGATATTGGTCGTGGGATAACCTTTGGCAAGTTTCTTTTGAATCTCGTCGTCAAGGGTATCCTTCTGGTCTTTGCTCTCCCAGTATCCCCAGTCCTGACGAAAGGCGTCTTTCAGCGTGCCGTCCGGATTGACGGCTGTGCCGAGTGCGGTCCTGTACTCCAGCTCCAGGATCAGCTCGATTTTCTTGTCGGCGCAGTATTGTTCCAGAAGTTTCT
>JBAZPO010000055.1 GCA_041648175.1 Desulfobaccales bacterium
GCTTTTGAGAAAATCATCTGATTACAATTGAAGCTCCCCGCAGCAAGCTACGGGAAATCTTCGACCGTAGGGAATAGCGTCTATTTTTAATTCGCTCGCTAACCCCGTCGCAAGTCCGCCCGCCATATCCGCCATAAAGATTGGCGGACGTGCCGCTGGCGGGACCTTCGGCGGGGAATGCGCTCGCTGTTTCGGTTCAGTGCGGCGCCGACGGGAAAAAACTTGAACGTTCGGAGATGTTTGATGGGGTGAGAATTTAGGGTTTTTGGATGTCAAGTTTACGCATACGAGCGCGCAAGGTGCTGCGGTCAAGCCCAAGGATTTCAGCCGCACTGTTTTTTCCGCCGACTTTCCAATGGGTCTGTTCAAGTGTCTGGACAATATAGTCGCGCTCAACCGATTCCAAAGTTTTTTGGCTTGTACATAAATTCTTGAACGGCGTCTTGAGTTCATCAACCAGGCGCAGCTTGGGACCCGACGAGTTGATCACCGCACGTTCAAGGACGTTTTCCAGCTCCCTGACATTTCCAGGCCAGTGATAATTTTGTAAAGCATTCATTGCGCTCGCCGAAATGATTTCAATGGTCCTGCCCATCCGCTTGGAAATCTTTTTGACGTAAAAATCCACAAGAAGCGGTATGTCGTCCATGCGATCCCGGAGCGACGGCATGGTAATCGGAAAAATATTTAACCGGTACCAGAGATCTTCACGGAAATGGCCATTGCGGACTTCCTCTTCCAGATTACGATTTGTGGCGGCAATAATCCGTACATCGACTTTGACGGTGACGGAGCTGCCCAACCGTTCAAACTCGCCATCCTGGAGCACTCTGAGCAGCTTTGATTGTAATTCCAGCGGCAATTCGCCGATTTCATCCAGAAAAAGGGTAGCGCCGTTTGCGACCTCAAATCGCCCAAGACGTCTGGAATGAGAACCGGTGAACGCACCTTTCTCATGACCGAACAATTCGCTTTCGATCAGGTTTGAGGGCAGTGCGGCGCAATTTACTTTTACCAGAGCCCGATTTTTGCGCAAGCTCAAGCCGTGAATGGCCCGGGCGATCAACTCTTTGCCGGTTCCTGTCTCACCAAGAACCAATACGGTGGTATCGCTGCCGGCAATTTGTTCAACTTTATAAAGCACGTATTTGAGCCCGTCACTTTGACCGATAATTTTGTCATGGTTGTATTCCAGTTTAATCTCTTCTTGCAGATATGCTCTTTCCTCTTCCAATTGATCTTTTAACTTATTTATTTCGGAAAGGGCGGTTTCAGCTTTTTGTTTTCCTTTTTCCGCCTCTTCTTTTGCGACGACAAGTTCGACCGTGCGCTCCTCTACCTGCTGTTCGAGCTCGTCATGGGCTTTTTGCAGCGCATCCTCCATCTTCTTGCGCTCGGTGACGTCTACCATTACGACAACAATGCCGATGAAACCTTTATGAGTGATAAGTGAGTTTGCGCTCAATAGAAAGGAAAAAAACTTGTTATCCCCATGCTTGAAAGTGACCTCAACCGCGTGGAGGACCTTGTCACTCATTGCAGATAGAAGGACAAGGGGAGTCCCGTCGGGATAGAGGAGGTCAAATGCCTCGTCAAACGCCTGGAAGATTGGGCTTCTACCGAAGAGCCTATTGGTCGACTGACTTGCACGGATGATACGGCCTCGGTGGTCGCAGAGAACAAATATTTCCGCAGCTTGATGGAGGATTTGAGTTGTCAGTTTTTCCTCTGCCAGCATCTCTTCATTGCGCTTTTGGTCCGTCAGGTCGGTCACCACCATGCACACGGCACCGGGCATATCCGTGGGCTGAAGGGGACTTGCGGAAAGTAAGACAGGTGCATAATTTTCACCTCCGGTCTGTAAGGCCAATTCTACCTTACTGTTACCCTTTAAACCCCGCTCAACCAATGCCTTAAATACTTGAAGGTCTGTTGATGAAATGTATTGGTAGATTGAAGATCCCAGTACTTTTTCCAGAGACCCTTGGACGATATCTGCAAAACGTTGGTTACAGAAAAGGATCGTGCCGTCGGAGGCCAGGGTGACGGCCCCTTCGTTCATGGTTTCGACCATGACCCTGTAAGGATGATCGGCGCCCGATAGTGTAAAGACCCGATCTCCTTCCACCGTTGAGACAACCAGACCATCCACCTCACCGCCTCGGATAGCGCGCAGAGTTTCCTCAACTTCCATCATCCGCGACGTGAGTTCCTGCAACTCATCCAAAAGTTGCCGGCGTGTTCTATCCGATTTGTTCATTGATTCGCACTCATGAATTCTTTGGGTTTCAGACCGATGCCTTCAAGAAACCTTTCCGTATCCGACATGTCGCCGATGAGCCTCCGGAGTGGCAGGGGGAGTTTCTTGATGAGCGTTGGGGTGGCAATAATCTGCTCTTCCTTGGCCAGCTTGGGCTGTTGGTAGATGTCTATCACCTTGAGTTCGTAGCGGCCTGCCAGGTGTTTTTCACAGAGTTTCTGGACATTGGCGATTGCCTGGGTTGACTTTGGGGTCATCCCTGTAACATACAGCTGAAGAACGTGCTTTGCCCGGTCTCGCTTCGCTGCCGCTTTTTCTAATTCCTCAGTGCTCGTTTTCCCTCTTTTCATCTCCATCGCTGTTACACCAAAATTGATTTTATCATCCGGAGACAGAACGAATGTCGAGCCCCACCAGCACGCGCTCTGTGTTAGCCAGATCTCCGATAATCTTTTTAAGCGGTTCAGGAAGCTCCCTTACCAGTGTCGGTATGGCAATAATCTGGTCCCTTTTGGCAAGCTGGGGATTCTTTAAAAGGTCTATCACTTCAATGCGGTATTTCCCCGCGAGGTGCTCTTCGCAGATCTTCTTTAAATTAGCAAAGGCCGTAATCGATTTCGGGGTCTGATCGGTTACATATAACCGGAGATTCCAGCTTTCTTCTGTCGAATCGGTCTTTGCTTTCTTCCTCTTTCCGGGTGAGACAGCTTTCATCTTACTCTCCTTTCCCTCTTCTTTTTCGAGCGCTTCGCCGGACTACTGAAGGTTCTCCCTTGCGAAGATGCGCCATTTCTAAACGGTCTTCTGCCAGGACAGCTTGTCTTTTTTGCTCTTCTTCCGCTATCAAATGCACCTCTTCAGTTTCCACATCGAACTCGGCGCGCAGCGCTGTGATCTTTGCTTCCAGGGCCTCCCTCTTGCGCTCCTGCACGCGGAGCCTGCCATCCGCCTCAAGCCGGCGTTCCAGCTCAGAAGCCTTTTCCCCGGCTTGCTGGACTGCCCGGGCACTGCCGGTTAATACCTCGCCAGCACCGGTATAGATGTCGATAAGGGCAATGCCCTGGTTCGTGAGCAGGAACTCATGAATCTGGTTGGAGTGGGCCATGCCGCGGGACTTCAAAATGTACAGGCCCCGGTTGCGTTCCCCATTGAGTTCGATATCCCGGAGGAGAAGCCACGTATCGATCAGAGAAGATATCTCTTCGCTCGTGCGTTCAAGGCTGACTCCAAAATGGGTGAGGTCCGTAAGGAAAGTGGAGATCTTTTTCATCTTCAAATAGTCGATCAGGCGCGTTAATATGGATTTGACCTCTGATGCTGTTCCCGCGGCGCTCAGGTTGCTGATCGGGTCTACAATAAAAACCTGGGGCTTGAACTCCTCGATCCCCCTGTGGACGGTGACAAGATGCATCTCAAGGCCGTAAAGCGAAGGCCGGGCTGAATGAAACTTGAGAAGCCCCTTCTTCACCCATCGGGCGAGATCTATGCCGATGGAGCCCATGTTCCGGATGATCTGGCTGGGCGATTCCTCGAAGGCAAAATACAGGCAGCGCTCACCTCGCAGGCAGGCGGCGTCGGCAAAGGCAGCCGCCAAACTTGTTCTGCCTGTGCCCGCTATACCGGAGACGAGGATGGTGCTGCCCCGATAGAACCCCTTCCCATCAAGCATTGTATCCAACTTGGGGACGCCCGTGGAGATGCGCTCCGTGGAAACGGGGTAGTCGAGCCCCAGGGAAGTGATTGGCAGGATAGAGAAGCCTCTCTCGTCTATCAGGAAGGGATACTCGTCAGAGCCGTGAGATGAGCCGCGGTA
>JBAZPO010000056.1 GCA_041648175.1 Desulfobaccales bacterium
ATACCCGGATGGGGCGGTGGGATGCCATCTTCTTTGTGGACAACCCGAACCCCAAGGAGCGGCTGCATATCCTGGGGATCTACTGCGAAGCATTTAAGGAAAAGACCTCTCCCAAAAACATCCCGGCCCCAGAGGACCTGGAGGGTTACAGCGGCGCTGAAATCCGGCAGGTGGCCATCGAGGCCGCTTACAACGGCCAGGATCTGGAAGCCGCGACCCGCTTCGTCATCCCTATAAGTAAAAGCCAAAAAGCCCAGATGGACGCTTTGAGAGAATGGGCCCGGGCCCGGACCATCCCGGCCAGCCGGCCGGTCCTGGAGAAAGTCGGTAAGCGGAGGGTATCGCTATGATGGCCGTGGAAATCAGCCCGGAAACCACTGTGATGGTGGAAGTGCCGGTCCCGATCAGACTCCCCAAGTGGCTCTGGACCATTATTTATGCCCGGGCCAAGGCGTTGCATGGGGGCGACCTGGAGTGCTGCCTTAACCAACTCTTACAGGTAGGGATACAAACGGAGATCAAAATCATGGGCGCGGTCGGCCCCGGAGAGAGGAACTGATGAGCCACTACAGTGAAGTTAAGATCGAATTCCGGGATGGGGCGGCTCTGGTGGCCGGCCTGAATCGTTTAGGGTTCCAGGGAAAGGTGGAGATCCACCAGGAAGCCAAATCTCTTTACGGTTACCAAGGTGACCGGAGAGAACAGCAGGCCCATATCATCATCCGGCGCCAGCATGTCGGCCAGGCAGCCAACGACCTCGGTTTTCAGCGGCAATCGGATGGCACTTACCGGGCCTGGATCTCCGAATATGACCAGAACCACAACGGCTATAACGACTCCTGGATGGGGAGGCTCAAGCAAGCTTACGGGGTAGAAAAGGCCAAGGCCGAAGCCAAGAAAAAAGGCTACCGGGTCACTGAAGAAAAACGAGACGATGGCCTTATCCGGCTGGTCTGCAGGAGATAGGGTATGGCGACAGAAATTATCTTGGACTTTGCCCCTGACGGCGAGGTCAAAATGGAAGGCAAAGGATTTCAGGGCAAGGGTTGCGATGAAGCCATGGGCCACTTCGAGCAAGCCCTGGGCGTGGTGGCCAACCGCAAGAACAAACCGGAATATTCCCAAGGAGTAAAGACCAATGCCAGTCAGCGAGCTTGAAATCGATATCTCGGAGGACGGCACCGCTTCTACCGATTGGTGGACCAAAGAGGCTGCCGAAATCCTCTCTTTCCTGGGGCCCGCGGCGCCAGGCTTCGAAGAACTCAATCAAAATCCCTGGTGTGGGTGAGGAGGAAGACAATGGTACGAGTGGTCATCACCATGGAAGGGGGGCTGATTCAACACGTCATGTCCGACCAGGAGGGTGTCGAGGTTATGGTCCTGGATTTCGATACTGAAGGCGGAGACGACGAGCGCATCAAGGAATTTGAGGGAAATCCTGTTTATGTCTTTCAAGGGGTGGACGACGTGGACCCCGCTCGGGTCGATGAAATCGAAGCAGCCCTCTTTAAGTAAACCCTCACTCTTTTCCATAGCCGGGACGGCGGCGCCCTTCCTGTTTTGATGAACCCCTCCAAGAACGACTTGACAATACACCATAAAGGTGTAATAATATCTCACCTAGAAGATGTGAATTATGACGGAGAAACGCCAACCTACTTACGACCTTGAGGCATTCAAGGCTGCTTTTAGCAGCGTGGAGAGACTGGCCGTTACCGGCACGGCGCTAAGAAGCGCCGCCGCTCTGGGATTTGGCCGCACTGAGATCGTGGCAACGATCCAGACCATGAAACGGGAGCATTTTTACAAGTCCATGACGGCCTATGCCGATTACCGGCTTTGGCAGGATGTGTACCACGTTCCCTCATCGGTTGGTGTGCTGTATGTTAAGTTTACCGCCGATGTTTTAACCAAGTTTTTGTTGCTCTCCTTCAAGGAGAAAGAAAATGACCGCTAATCCCAAATGTCCGAAGACGGGTGCGCTGATGCACCGCAGCGTGCGCCCCATGACTTTGACCTATAAGGAGGAGTCGATCACCTTCGACATGCCCGGTTGGTATTGTGACGAGTGTGATGAGAGCATTCATACCGGCAAGGATATGAGGGTATCCGATCGCATGTTGAATCGGCTTAAGGCACGCAGCGAGGGCTTGCTTGAGCCGGAGGAGATTCGGCAAATTCGCAAGAAACTTCGGCTTTCTCAGGAGGCTGCCGGGCTGCTGATAGGCGGAGGCCCGCGGGCCTTCCAGAAATACGAAAGCGGGGACCTGCTGCCAAGCCGGGCAGTAAGCAGCGCCTTGGTTCTTCTCGATCATGACCCCAAGGCAATAGCGGTTCTAAAGAGGCGGCATGAAACCAACAAGGTCCCTGTCCCGTCACACGCCGAGCCGCACCCCTCGTAAGTGATTGGCGGAGCTTGGCTGACCTATCCCCAACAGGAGAAGCGGACAAAAATCTAAAGTAGACACCTTTAAGTAAAAACCCTAATTCTTCGTCCAAACCAGGGCGGCGGGCCCTAGTTTGCGAGGGTCCCTTAGTAAAAAGGCCGGCATTGTCCGGCCTTTATCTTTTTCTGGAGGCATGACCATGAGCGCAAAGAGAGCAGACGGTAACGGTTTTGACGGTTTGGTGGCGATTCAGCTTTGCACCCGGAGCTGGCCGGGAATCGTGAACCTCACCAAAGAGGACCTGGGAGTGGACAAGGTCCCCGAGTTCTTCCACCTGGGGAACAAGAAGTTGTATCCGGCCGAATGGCGCCAGGCTTTCAACCGCAAGATCAGCGAGGGGCGGCGCGTCCTGAACGAGAACACCTATGATTTCGTGCTGGAATGGGTGCGCTGCTCTCCCAAAGGCCGGCTGGACCGGACCCTGGAAAAGCTGGCCCAGGTGCAGAGAGAATACCTGGCCCTGGCCGACGAGTTTTGCGAGAAGTACGACGCCATCCGGGATGAATGGAAGGCCTTCTGCGAGTCGAAGCATCCCGGTTCCTGGGAGTTGATGGAGCCACACTATCCCCCCCGGGAAGTCCTGCGGCGGAAATTCGATTTCTTCTGGACCATCACCGAGATCAAGGCGGCCGAGCCCCCCTCCAAGACCAGCGCCCCGGAAGTCATTGAGGCCTACCAACGGGCCAAGGCCGAGCTGGAGGCCAAGTGCAAAGAGGCCGTCGAGCTGGCCTTCCTGGACTACATGAAGACCATCCGGGAAGTGGTGGCCGACTTGTCGCTCAAGATGCGGGAGGGGAAGGTCATCCGCAACGACTCGCTGGAGAAGGTTCGCAAGCTCCACGATTGGTCCCGGGACATGAACATCTTCGGCTACAAGCCTCTGGAGGAGGAGTTGGCGAAGCTGAAGGCCGGCCTGGACGGGGTGGACATCAAGGCCCTCAAGAACAACGACGCCCTCAAAGGACAACTGGCGGACCTGGCCGACCAGGTGGCCGCGGTGGCTTCCAAGACCGAGGACGTGAACGCCATCTCCGGGAATTACAAACGGATGATCGACTTGAGCTGACCTGAAGGGCCGGGCGCCTCCGGCCTTTCAGGAATATTTCAGGAATAATTCGCACCCAATTTTGTAAAGGAGGCAAGACCTTGAATAACATCGACAGAGAAAAGCGGGCGGGAGAAGCATTACAGGCATATCCCGGGGGTGACCCGGAGGACATTTCTTCCACCTTAGTGGACTTGGTGACGGACCTACTGCACCTTGCCAAGAGCTTGGACATCGAACCGGATTACGTCATTCGCATGGCTCAAGAACATTTTGATGCCGAGGTCGAAGAGGAGGCCCTAAATGGCTGACTATTACCAAGCGACCCTCTCTGTTCCTGCGCACCTGATCACGCCGGAAATTAAGGCGATGATTGACGAATACATTCAGGAACACGAAACCGAGGACAGCGTGGTGGATGGGATTTTTACCCTGGTAGCCCCCGAAGCCAGGTATGGGGAGTTTGAAGGAATCGAAGAAGCCTTGGTAAAAGCGGAAATCCCCTTTGATCGGGAAACTG
>JBAZPO010000057.1 GCA_041648175.1 Desulfobaccales bacterium
CCCCACTTCAAACTTGTAACCGTCTATATATACAAATAATTAAGAGCAAATAGAAGACAAGTAGTAGGCAGGCGGTGATTGTTAGTAACTTCGTTCCAGGGGAACCAGAAAAGCAGCCGTTGTCACCGCCTCCCCATACCTTTTGCACCCGAAGGCCATACCTTTAGGGTGGTTGCCTGGAAGAAGGGGGGAATACGGTAGGATAGGGGGAATATGAAACCAAAGAAAGCCAAAACGTATAACCCCGAGCTCGAACTTGCCAAAGGCGCCTCCCTGGATGCCGCCTCTTACGATAAAACCCAGAAGATCAAGGTCACAGCCGACAAAGTGACCATTGGCGGCATCTCCGGCCGCGCGGAGATCTCCGGCTCAGCCACCGGCAAGAGCGGTACCGGCATAGACGGCACTATTAACCTGTGGCTCTCGATCTTCCGCTATATGCGGCCAGACGGCACCATCAACCACGTTGCCGGCTGGAACATCCCGCTGGCGCTGAAGCCCGGCCAGACCGCGACCGCCACCGCAAAAGCTTTCGCGGATTATATAAACGCCGGCACCAGGCCGTACCGGGCAACCGCTTGTGGCGGTAAAATAAAAATAGTCTTCATTGAAAAGTAATCGGATGGGTAAGGAGAATCTTATGGAGAACAAAATCGGTGTAATCGCGGGGTTGGTGCTTTTTTTAATGCTGGGGAATACCTGCACCGCTAAAACGGTGGAGAAAGGAACAATATTTTATATCCCGGGGGTAATGGCCGCAACGGTTTATAATGAGGACATGGAACAGGTAATAGCTAATATAAATGTTAAAAATACCGTGCCTGTCGTAGACGAAAAAGAAAACTATTATAAAGTTGTAGCGGATGGCTGGGTGGAAAAAAGTAAAATAGGATCACAAAAAAAGACAATTGCCGGGATAAAAACAGCTATCACTAAAGAAGAAGTAGAGCTGCTTGACCAGGCCGATAAAAAATCCGGAAAGCAATATTGTAGTGTGAGGAAAAAAGTTGAGGTATCTATCCTTGAAGAACAAGATGATTGGTTAAAGGTAAGGCTTTCCGGCTGGACGGATAAAACCACTCTTGTGGAGAATTCAAAAGTGGTGGCGCAGAAAGTAACCAAGGAGCAAATATCCAACGAGAAGAAAGATATAGAAATGATCAAATGGGATTGGAGTGATGCAAGTAATTCTATTCTGATACGCGGGGTAGTGAAAAATAATAGTGAGAAGACATACCATTTCATGAAATTAAAAATAAGTATTACCGATGAAAAAGGCGCGGCTCTGGGCGACGGAGAATCATTTATAGGGCGAGACGAGTTTAAACCTGGATCACAGGCCAGTTTCTCGACGTATATTGATGGTGCAGCAACAGATTCGAAATCAATAAAGCTAAGTTATAAATGGACAAGCGCAGATGACGAGATAAAAGAATAAGGAACAAGGTGTTCAAGAAAGCCCTGAAGCCAATATAACACGTAAGTATTGAAGTTAAAGATTCCTGACTAAGGAGGCAGCATGGGACAACGTGTAACTAACCCAATGTATCTGCATAAGAAGTATAGGACAGGTGCTCAGAAAAGCCGTATAGCCGCGTTTAAGGCGGGTAAGCTTAGCCCTAAAGGCATAAAGCGAATGAAGAAGGAAGCCAGAGAGCTTCACAATCTTTGACGCCCTCATAGAGGCAACCGTCCTAGGGCTCGCAAAGGCAGCGCCTGAAATGAGCGGTTAGCCGCGCTGGCGGCAAAAATATAATGGATAAGTCCCCCGGAAGCCCTAAACCGAGTACCAATAATAGGGCATGATTTGGCCTTCCACAGCGAGTCCATAAATGCCCCCTGAAACGCGCCGTTAGCCCGTTTCAGGCTTAAAAAGGTTGTTAAACAGCCATATTTGGTTATATACTCAAATCTATGCCACCATCACTCGCAGAACGCCTCCGGAAAGCCGGCATCCGCCACTACGACGTCCTCATTCACGACCAGGATAAAGACTGGCTCATAAAGAACTTCAAGGCTGCAGGTTCCAGCCCGGCCTACCCTGTTAATGTGTCCCGGCTCATGCGCAACCTGGTCTGGCAGATGAAAGAGCGCGTCGCCGCCGGCGAGAAAGAATTCCACGAGCTGGTCCGCACCTACTGGTACATGTACATAAAGTCCACGCTCGCCCGGGCGGGCGCGCTCTCCCAGGAGACCGACCAGTACAAGCAGCTCACCGAGAACATCGTCGCCATGGTGAAGGACTTCACCCTCATGGCCTACAAAGACATCGGCTTCCGGGACGAGAACGAGGCCAACAAGCGCATCGGCGTGAACGCCAACATAATTCCCTTCTCCGAGAAGCTTGGCCACTTCAACTACCTGACCGAGCTGCACCAGCAGTACAACGTCTCGGCCATCGCCCTGGGCGGCCAGCCCTCAGTGATGAACATCGAGTACTTCGTGGACGATCTCAAAAAGGCGAAGTCCGGTCCGCAGCTGGTCGACCGGCCCAAGCTCTTCAGCCTGCAGGCCGCGGCCGGCAGCGCGAAGTTTAACCTCAAGCGGTCCTTCTATCTCTACAGCATCGTGGACTTCGACCCCTCGGGCTGGATAATCCGGGACGCTTTCATAAACAACCTCCGGCACTACAAGATTAAAAATACTAAGGTCTACGACCTGATAAACCCGGACATGCTCACGCCCGAGGAAATCCTGCTGGCCCGCTACCCCATCCGCGCCGGCGCCGACATGGAAGCCAAAAACAAGAAGTGGCTCGCCGATGTGGAAGCCCGGCACTACAAAAACCAGAAGTACCTGGTCGAGGATCTGCCGAGCGGCAAGAAGAAGCTCTACGGCCTCGAAGCCGAAGCCATCGCCACCGCCCGGCTGACCGAGAAACTAAAGGAAGTCATGCTGCCGGTGATAGGCGGCAACGAGGAAGCCCTCAAGATCTACGAGATGAAGAACCTCAACCAGGCCATCAAGGACCTGATCATCTTTAAACTTACCCACCCCGAGACGGAGGCCGCCCATGCCCGCTAAAACAGGAATCATCAAGACCACGACGGTAAAAGCCTACATCACCAAAGCCAAGAAGATGCGCACCCAGGCGGCGGCGGTCAGTAAGCTTATCGCCGACTTCGACGCCGTGCTTGAAGCCGTTATAGTTGAAGCCGTCGCCCTGGCTAAAGCTGCCAAGCGCAACACGGTCATGAAGGTGGACGTAGCCGCCGCGGTTGAGAAGTATCTTAAGAAGACCGACCTCACCTGGGACCAGACCGCCGCCCATGTCATAAAGCACAACCCCACCGACCTTGGGAAGATCTCCAAGAACATACTGGAATGGATCTCCGCGCATGAAAACCCCAAGCGTAAACGCAAATGACGCAGAGCCAGCTCGCTAAGGCGATAGCCAAAGAGTTCTTCCTTTCCCAGGTGGACGCGGCCGCGATCCTGGACTCGATGCTGGCCAGGATGACAGCCAGCCTGCAGAAAGGCGAGTGGGTTTACTTTAAAGACTTCGGTTCCTTCGCTAAGAAGACACGCCCAGGACGCCATGTCCGCCACCCCAAGACCGGGCAGCTCATTTGGATACCGCCCCGGCTGGACGTGGACTTCAACCCGGCCAAGGGCTTATTGAAAGCCAAACGGCGCTGAGCTCCCCAGGTTTACGCCCCCATACAACCGGCGCCGGCGGCTCCTGGAGGCGCTTTCCCACCCTAAACGACCCTTTCCCCCTAACCGCCCTTAAATCGCGTTTATAGCCATTTCTGGCGAAATGGCCGTTTAAATTCGCGCAAGAATGCGCCAGGACAGCGTTTCCACGACGTGCCCGTGTCATTCTACCCCACGTTTTACGACGAGCCTCACGGTGCTCTAATCCGTGGCAACGGCCTTTGCGCTTTCCCAAACAC
>JBAZPO010000058.1 GCA_041648175.1 Desulfobaccales bacterium
ATGATCTCTAAGGGCTTGATATCCAGCCGCTGCGGAGGCGGGCCGGGCAGGCCATAGTAGCCCGAGATATCGGGGCCCAGGGTGAGGATGGTCCTGAAGGTGAGGTCGATAGGCTTTAAGCGGTAGCGCTTCAGGCCCTGCTGGGCGTACATCTCGAGGTACTGCGGGGTTTCGGAAGCAGCCTTGCGGGCCGCCACCCCGGCAGTCCCGACCCCCAGGAACACTAAGGCTAAAATTGCAATCAGGCAGGTTTTTTCTCTGGTCCTCATGGCGCCATCCTTTATCCGTAAGACCCGGCCCCGATGGTCCGAGGGCTAAGCAAAGAGTTGCTTGGCCAGGGGCTCATCCAGGGTTCTTAAGATCGAGTATTCCTCCACCGCGGCCACCAGATCGCCCATAGTGCGGTAGGCCACGGCCAAACCGCAGCATTGCCCAACCCCGTCTCGTCGGCCGGGCCTGCCTCCGGCTTTGGCCCCCGGGACTTCCAGGACAGGATTCCCAAAAAGACCGGCCCGATCATCAGCCCACCCAGCCACAGCTCCGGGCTGCCCAAGGAAGAAATGAGACTCAGCCAGGCACCCCATGCCGGAGAACTCATGTGCAGCATTACCATCTCCTGCCTCCTCGGATCAGGGGGCCAAAACCCACGCTGGCGTGGGCTCCGGTCTCAATCTAATTTTTAATGTTGCCATGAATAAAATCAAATTCAGAACGTTTGACCGCACCAAAGGCAAACAAAGTACCCATATAGACTGCCAGGCCGGCTGTAATCGATAGCAAGACATATTGATTGCGCATCATAAATACTGCCAGAGCTGTGATTGCGGCGCAGAGAGCGGGCCGAGCAATAATCTGAATTAATTTGACCAAGCTGAGATAACGCCGCATCTGGAGGATAAAAAGCATCATCGAATAAATGACCTGGGTGGTCAAAATTGCCAAGCAGGCCCCCAGGTAGGAAAATTTCGGGATTAAGATTAGGTTTGCGGCAACATGGACACCGGCAGTTATCCAGGTCAACTTGAGCAAAATCCTCTCTTGGTTACGGGCAATGAGCACGCTTTCACTGGTGTAATTCCAGAAACTGAAGAAAATAACCGCACTCAAGATTTGCAGCGCCTGGGCTGAGGGCGCAAAGGACTCTCGGTAAAGGAATACGACAATCTGGTGAGCAAGTATGCTGGTAATAATGACCAGGGGCACTGCCAGAATAAACATAAATTTCATGGTAAAGCGCAACGTTCGTACGAACTTTCCCAACGATTGAATATGGAGTCCGCTCATCATGGGCAAAAAAGCCCCCATGATGGCGGCTGGGATCAAAGTCACCGGATCAAAAAGTCTGAGCGCCGCAGCAAAATAGCCCACATCCTCTTTCCCGGCCCAGGGGGTCAAGATAATGACACCTATTTGATTACTTAAAAATAAGGCCAGCAAAATACCCCCAAAAGGGGCGGCGTTCACGACGTATCCCCAGAGAATCCGCCGATTCCAGAATAATTTCACCTTGGTGGAGATATGCATCAAGATAAGGGCGCCAACCGTTACGGCGAGGGCAACGGCAACCAGTTGGGCCGATAATACCCCGGTTAAGCGCCAACCGGAGTAAAGCACCAGGGTGCCAAGGGCCAAGTTGCCGACCGAGAAAACGAGCCGCACCACCATCTCTATTTCAGGTCTCTGGTTGGCTCTGAAGAACGCATTCGTGAATTCCATAAACGAATACACCAAGGCAAAACCGCCCGCTATCGCCATCACGGTGAATTCACTCCTGGGAAAAAACATCAAGACCAGGAGAAAGATACCCCAAGATGTGGCTGCAATGAGCACTTTTACGGTAATGATGCCCCAAAAATATCGGTGGGTATTTATCGGGTCCCTGCCCACTTCTCTTTGAATTATGGTCTCGAAGCCAAATTTGGTGGGGAGGGCGACAAAAGTGGCAACTGCCAGAGAAAAGGCATACAACCCTAATTCCTTTGCCCCCAAAAAACGCGCCACCATGACGAAAAACACCACCCCGAGACCCTTGGCAACTATCTCGATGGTTACGAGCAGGATGCTGTTGCGCACAAATCTCTTGGGGGTGATGCCATTGCCTGGATTTTCCATTCAAGTAATCCTTGCCCGCCTTTTTTCTCAGCCCAGCAAATTGAGGAATAGTAAGGTTCATGCGTTCTTCCGATGCCGGTTCATTTTAGTATTGTGGCTTCTCAGACCCTGGGTTAAGGCGCTTTGTCAAACGCCCAGTGGCCACTGCCAGGCCCATGTATAACCAAAATATCCATGCAGTGGTCCAAGGAGCTAAATCGGTGAACCAATGGAAGAGGTGCGCGGCAATGCCCCCAATGAAGCCGAGCCCACCGCATAAGATTAGAGGATCGGGCGAGCGCAACGCCGGCAAAGATGCCATGAAAACGCTCACCACAACAGCGAGAAAGAATATCAATCCCGGAATCCCGATTTCACCGGCTATAAAAAGATACACATTATGGACTGCAGTATCCCAAGCCGTGGTGAGTTGCTGAGGAGTAAAATCATAATCTACAGCCACTGGGACATAATTATTGAGTCCGACCCCGAAAAAGGGGTTGGCGCGAATCATCTTAAAGGCAACATCCATCAGCGGGATTCGTCCGTAAGCGGTTTCGTACTCGGTGCGAAATAAGCCCTTCTGTATGGGGTTGGGTATTGTTAAGACCAGGAGGCTGAAAATAACCCCGAGGGCGGCAGAGGCAAAAATGCCTCTCGATACCCCCAGACGTTTACAAAAATGAATCATTAAAATAATACCTGAAAATAGAACTGAAGAAATGATCCCGCCTCGGGAATAAGTCATCCCCAGACCAACAAACCCAATAACCACCGTTGCTATGAGTAAGAGCTTGTAACTCCGCTTCATCGGATAAAAGAGCATGCTGACAGTTAGAGGTAGGGTCAAATCGAAAAACTCAGCTAGATTGGAAGGATGGCCAAAAGTACCTGTTACCCGAGTAACGGTTATGAGACCCACAAATCCTTTGATATATTCTCGGGCCCCGAATATTTCGAGCCCCAGAGTAGATCCTGTCACATTTTGGGCAATCGCAATGATGGATTCAATAAAAGTTATTGTGACCAGCATGATAATAACCATCCGTAACCTCTTCTCTCTTATCTCACTGGCCGCATAAGTGAAAAGCAGAAAGGAAATCATCAATTCAAAGAGATCGAAGATCCCGAATAATCTATTGTGGATAAGTGTAGAAATAAAAGCCATTGCAAAAAGTCCTGCAAATGGCCATAATGCCACAGTGGAAATAGGAGAATAATCCTTTCGGGTAATAGTTCTGAAGGCCCAGATTATATATAACATAACCAGGGGTGGAAAAAAGATAGGTATTGTAAATCCAAACGTGGTACGAAAAACCGGTGACGAAGTAAAGAGTAGGGTTTTGGATAATCCCAAAATCATCCCTAAAATCAGTAAAACAAGAAAAAATCTTTTCTTGTCTTCTACTGCCACCATATAAAAAAAGACCAACATTCCCACAAATAGAGTGCCACCCCATTTGGTGGGATTACGGATTTTACCCAGAGCTTCGCCCCCGAGGAATCCAAAAATTATCATGGCCGCAATCCCAATAAGGACGCTCACCAGAAACCACCAGAGGTTGATGCCTGATCGGTTATAGGGAGCCTTCTGATCGCTCCAGGGAACGTTCATTTTAACTCCGGGATGGAGGCGAAGACGGGGCGGCCTAGGAAGCGTTCCACGTCTTCGGGGATTTTGAGGGAGTCGTCCCAGTATTCCAGGAGGAAGCCCACGGACAGGCTCACCACCAGG
>JBAZPO010000059.1 GCA_041648175.1 Desulfobaccales bacterium
CTCGAAAGAACGTGTCTTTCCGGTAAGGCTGCGTGAAAGATTTGTGGCGGGTAGGTATGATCGGTTATCAACTTAAGGAGGAGGGTAACCGATGGAGCAGCAGTTCAGAGCTTACACAGGACCAAGCCTTGAAGAAGTTCAGCAGCGATTTGAGCGATGGCGTAAGGGGAGGAAGCGTGGCACACCCATCCCGGCTGTTTTATGGGAAGGCGCGGTACGTCTTTGCGCCGATCACTCCCTTTGCAAAATATCCAGCGCCTTGCATCTGGACTATAATGTTCTGAAGAAACGATTTCAGTCTGCCTGTCCCGACCGTTTTCCGGAATCTGTGACCCCCTCTGATTTTGTTGCTCTGGATTTGAGATCATCCTTGCCGGAGTTCATTATGGAGATGGAAAGGGCCGGAGGGAGGATGAGGATTCATATCAAAGGGGCGCCGGGTTTTCATCCTCTAGAGCTGATGAAGACGTTCTGGAGGTGTGGATGATCCAGATCACGCCGCAGATGCGGATTCTGCTGTCCATCAAGGCGGTGGATTTCCGCAAAGGGATTGACGGATTGGCGGGGGTTTGCCGGCATGTTCTGGGAACGGACCCTTTTTCGGGCTGCGTTTTTGTATTTCGGAATCATAGAGCGACAGCGATAAAGGCGCTGATGTATGACGGCCAGGGGTTCTGGCTTTGCCAGAAGCGTTTGTCCAAGGGGACGTTTCAATGGTGGCCGGATCAAGGCTCTGATCGTGTCAGCGTTTTGGCCGTCCACGAGCTGCAGCTTCTGTTGTGGAACGGCAATCCTTCTCATGTTCGCGTAGCTCCTGCCTGGAGGAAGATCGATGCTGGCGGCTGAGGAAAGCCAGAGAAAAAATATGCCTGATTTGAAAACTTTCCCTTGCGTTCTGTCAACGACTCTGTTATCTTCTGTTCATGGAAACGGTGATGCGATACAGAGGCAGGGCGGTGACGGACGAAGAAGTTGTTTTTATCCGGCAGTTCATTGCCCAAAACAGTGGCGACAGCCGCTGGATGCTTTCCCGGAAACTCTGCCGGGTCTGGGGCTGGGTGCAGCCCAACGGGGCGCTTCGGGACATGGTGTGTCGGGGGTTGATGCTTCAGTTGGCCCGGGCGGGACAGATCGACCTGCCTCCCATCCGGGTCAGGATCGTCAATCCTTTGGTGCATCGCAAGAAGCCTTCCCGGGTAGAGATAGACCAGACGCCCATAGAAGGGAAATTGTCGGATCTTGGTCCCATCGAGTTCCGTCAGGTCCGGCGGACGGATGCGGAGGCCCTGTTCAACAGTTTGATCGAGGAGCATCATTATCTTGGTTATTGCCAACCTGTAGGGGAGCAGCTCAAGTATATCGTTTTTGCCAAGGAAAGACCGATTGCCTGTCTGGCCTGGTCATCGGCTCCCCGTCACATCGGCGATCGCGACCGTTTTATCGGCTGGACGAAAACATTCCGGGAGAAGAATCTATCTCTTATCGCCTGCAACACCCGGTTTCTCATCCTGCCCTGGGTTCGGGTTTCCTGCCTGGCTTCCCACATCCTGGGAAAGATGGTAAAGGTCCTGCCCAAGGATTGGGAGAGACTCTATCATCATCCCCTCTATTATCTTGAAACTTTTGTCGATCAGGAGCGTTTTCATGGTACCTGCTACCGGGCGGCCAACTGGCTCTATATCGGTCGGACCACAGGTCGGGGGAAGAATGATCAGACCGGCAAGGCGAACCGTTCCCTCAAGGATGTTCTGGGCTATCCTCTGTCCAGGGCTTTCCGCGATCATCTTTGCGGAGGTCAGGCATGAAGACTCCGAAGGTGGTCGAGCTGAAGCCGGCGGATGTGCAAGCCCTCCTTATGCGGGTGGAAAAGGGGGCCCTGCAGGAAGGCGATTATGAGATCATCAAGTCCATTGTGGAGACCCTCGCCTGTCTCAGCCAGGCGGTGGATGAGAAGGCCACGGCGATCAAACGTCTGTTGCGGGTGATCTTTGGCGCCAAGACAGAGACGCGCGAGAAGCTCTTCAAGATCGGAAGCAACCCGAAAGAGGAATCTGAACCGGAGAAGCAACCGGGTCACGGCAGAAACGGTGTGGATGCTTACAAAAAAGCCGAGCGGATCAAAGTGTCCATCCAGGATCTGAAGGCCGGCGAACCATGCCGGGAATGTCCCAAGGGGAGACTTTATCCGGTCAAGAAGGCTGGGACCCTGGTGCGGTTCGTGGGTATGGCCCCTCTGGCCGCGAAAATCTATGAGTTGGAGAAGCTGCGCTGCAACCTCTGCGGCGAGGTCTTTACGGCCCAGCCCCCGAACAACGTCGGTTCCGACAAGTATGACGAAACCGCCGGGGCCATGATTGCCATACTGAAGTATGGCAGCGGCGTTCCTTTCTACCGGATCGAGAAGCTTCAGGAAAGCATGGGGATACCGCTGCCGGCGTCAACCCAGTGGGATATAGTAGAGAATGCCGCCAACTGGGGCACTCACCCCGCCTATCGAGAACTGATCCGTCAGGCCGCCCAGGGCAATGTCATCCATAACGACGATACCCCCATGAAGATCCTGGAGTTGCTAAAAGAGATCAATGAGAAATCGTCTCGAACAGGGATGTTTACCACCGGCATGATGTCAATCGTAGAGGACCGCAAGATCGCCCTGTTCTTTACGGGACAGAAACACGCCGGGGAAAATATGACGGATTTGCTCAAACAACGGCAAGCCGAACTGGATCCGCCGATTCAGATGTGCGACGCCCTCAGCCGCAATGCTTCCAAGGAGTTCGAAACCCTCCTGGCCAACTGCCTGGTCCACGGGCGGCGGAACTTCGTGGACGTGGCGGCAAACTTTCCTGAAGAGACGGCTCATGTCATTGACCAGATCGCGTTGGTTTACAGAAACGATGAGATCGCCAAACAGCAAAACCTCTCACCCCAGGAGCGGCTCCTCTTCCATCAGCGGGAAAGCGCACCGGTGATGAAGAATCTTAAACAGTGGCTTTCTGAACAGCTCCATCAAAAGAAGACAGAGCCGAACTCCGGATTGGGAAAGGCCATCGCCTATATGCTCAAGCACTGGGATCCTCTGACTCTGTTCCTGAGAGTCCCGGGAGCGCCCCTGGACAACAACATCTGTGAGCAGACCCTGAAAAAGGCCATCCTCCACAGGAAAAACTCGCTCTTCTACAAGACCGAACACGGCGCGTTCATCGGTGATATGTTCATGAGCCTGATCCACACCTGCAACCTGGAGGGCGTCAATCCCTTCGACTACCTGGTGGCCCTCCAGAAACATTCCTCCGAGGTCTTCAAAAACCCTCGAAACTGGATGCCCTGGAATTATCAGACCGGCATCCCCGTCAACGATTCCTGATGAGCCTGCTCCACCCAATATTTTAAATCAAACGCTGCCTACGGCGCCACAACCGGGAGGACTGGGGAACGTTTGCCTCCCAGCCTCACCCCCGGCAAATTTCTTTCCGCTATACAGGCTTGCCGGAAGGACACGGAATTTCAAAAATATTTTTCAGGTCATGAAAGATCTACCTACCCACAAACTTTGGTTTATAATTTCCCAGGACGGCTCTAACTCCTTCCTTCGCGTCCTCTGTTTCCTCGATCTGACGTCGCAGCGTATCCGAAAGAGCCTGCGCCTCTGCGATGCTCAGATGTAACCCCATATTCACAATCTTCTTGACAGCCCTATTGCCAAGTGGGGCGTTGTCTCTGATCGTTTCGGCAAGCTTCTGGACCTCACCCCTGAATGAATTTGAGGGTACTACCTTATCTACAAGACCAA
>JBAZPO010000060.1 GCA_041648175.1 Desulfobaccales bacterium
TCGCCTTATTCCTTCAGGTCCCAGGGGACTTCGGTTAGGGTGGCGGGGCCGGAGCCTTCCGAGTCCAGGTTTTTCCAGGCTTTTTTGATGATCCCTTCTTTGCATTTGACCTTCAGGTAGAGGGTGGCCCCTGCGTCATTTAAGGTCTCGTATTGCAGGAAGGTCTTATCCGGGGCCTGGCTCACGGAGTGGTCCGGCAGCACGATATCCTTATACGTGGTCACCGGCCCCAGGACCGTCTTCGGAAAACGGCTGTCCCGCATGAACACGCTGATATTGACGTTATGCCAGGGGATGGCGTTGCTGTTGGTGATGCGGTATTCCCGCCGGCCTTTGGGAGACGCCGTTACATAGCTGAAGCCCGCATCCATCTGTTCTGGGGTCGCGGGCCGCGTTGCCGCAGGCTCGGGCTTGGCCGGCGGGCAGGCGGCTACCGGCGGACATTCCACCGCAGGGCGGCGTTTGATCCGGCGCTTCATTTTGGCAGGCGGCGGGCAGGTGGGCGGCGGCGCCGCGGCCAGGACAAAGGGATAGAAGTCCGGCCTGCCGGTATAGGTCCGGGGACCTGCCACGCAGCCAAAGTTGACGGCATAGGCCCCGGCTTCCAGGGGTGCCTCCGGCACGGCGCGGTACCAGCCGGGCTTGCCGGCCACCGGGGTGAGGTGCAAGGGGATATTGCTCCCGACACACCATAACTTGATCGGCGCCGCGGCATCGTAGGCCACATGATAGATCTTGTCGAAGATGGCGGCATCCACCCGGGAGGTCTTGAGATCAAAGATATGCGCCGGAGCCGTGTCCACGAAGGCCAGTCTATCCAGGCGCAGGGTCGCGCCCGCAGTCTCGGGATCGAAGACCATGATCTCTAAGGGCTTGATATCCAGCCGCTGCGGAGGCGGGTCGGGCAGGCCATAGTAGCCCGAGATGTCGGGGCCCAGGGTGAGGATGGTCCTGAAGGTGAGGTCGATAGGCTTTAAGCGGTAGCGCTTCAGGCCCTGCTGGGCGTACATCTCGAGGTACTGCGGGGTTCCGGCAGCGGCCTTGCGGGCCGCCACCCCGGCAGTCCCGACCCCCAGGAACACTAAGGCTAAAATTGCAATCAGGCAGGTTTTTTCTCTGGTCCTCATGGCGCCATCCTTTATCCGTAAGACCCGGTCCCGGTGGTCCGAGGGCTAAGCAAAGAGTTGCTTGGCCAGGGGCTCATCCAGGGTTCTTAAGATCGAGTATTCCTCCACCGCGGCCACCAGATCGCCCATAGTGCGGTAGGCCACGGCCAGGAGGTAGTGGCCCCGGGCCGCTCCCGGGTTGAGCCGGATAGCCGCCCGATACGCAGCCACCGCGTCCGGATAACCACCCAGGTGCATATACGTGTCGCCCAACTCGTAATGGGCCGCAAGGTCCCGGGGGTTGGCCTGAATGGCCCGTTTGAGGGTCTCCACACGGTCCTGGTAGCTGGCCAGGCCGCGCTTTTGAAGGAGCAGATCGGCGCGCAAGGACGCAGGATCGGGCTTGACCATGAGCGACCGGCTCAAGAACTGCAGGGCCTCAGGATAGTAGCCCAGGGGACCGGCCGGCGCCGCTGCCGCCCCGGGACCGAAGACCACCCGGCTGAAGGCCATGGCCGCTTCCTGCCAGCGGCCTAACAGGCTTAACACCACTCCCAACAGGTACTGGGCTTCCGGCAGGTGGGGCTGGTAGGTGACCGCCTGCGAGAGGGTGGCGGCCAGCTCTTCCCAGGCTTCCGGGGTATGCGCCAGTTGACCGGAGTCGTCCATCCGGTCTGGGTCGACCAGCCGGGCGGCCTGCTGGAAAGCCACCGCAGCTTCCTGCCAGCGGCCCAGGAGGCTTAACACCACCCCCAGGCCGGCGTGGGCCGGTCCATCCTCGGGGCTTAAGGCCAGGGTCCGGTTAAAGGCCCCCAGGGCTTCATCCCAGCGGCCCCACTGGCCATACATGCCCCCGAGCGCGCGGTGCACCTCAGCCGCGTCCGGCGCGCACGTCAAGGCCTGCTGCAACGCCGCGATGGCCTCGGGCCACTGGCCCAACTGGCCGTATACCAGACCCAGGGCGCTTCTCACCGGGACCGCGTCGGGCGCCAGTTCCAGGGCCTGCGCCAGGGCGCTGAGGGCTTCCGGCCACTGGCCTAACTGGCAGTGGGCCAGGCCCAATTGGTACGCGGCGTTGGGGTCACGGGGCTCAAGGCGCCGCACCTGGCTAAACGCGCTCCGGGCCTCAGCCCACCGCCCCAGCCAGGTGGCGGCCACCCCTAAATTATACTGTGTGGCCGCATCGTCGGGCGTTAGCGAGAGCGCCTGGGTAAAGGCGTCGAGAGCTTCCTCCCAGCGGCCCGTCTGACCGTAGACCACCCCCAGGTTGGCGTGGGCCCGGCCCAGATCGGGCTTGAGCCGCACGGCCTCGTGCAAAAACACGACGGCCTCCTGGTAGCGGCCGGTCTGGCTATAGGCCACGCCCAGGTTGCCATGGGCCTCAGCCAGGTCGGGCTTGTACTGCAGGGCCTGCTTATAGCTGGCGATGGCCTCTTCCCAGCGCCCTATCTCGCTTAAGGCCAACCCCACCAGGTAATGGGCCTCCGCGTCCTGGGGGGTGCCCTCCCGGCCCGGGGCCAGGTACGGCGCCGCGGGCGGGGTCAGGGCCGGCGGCGGTCCCGCGGGCGGTAGGACACGCCCGGGGCTGGTGGCCGGAGCTGGCGGTTCTTCCGGCAGTTCCGCGGTTGCCAAAACCGGCGCCACAGCCGGGCGCATGCAGGTGAACGGGGCTGCAGCCGGGGGTGTTATCCGATCTGACGCGGCCGGCGGCGACACCCGGGGAGCCGGACCCGCCAGCTCCCGCAGGCACGCCTGCGCCTCGTCTGCTTGTCGGGGCGCCGGCGGCGCGGTGATCTGGTTCAAGGCCCAGGCCGCCACCTGGCAGACCCCTTCCCCGGAATCCTGGAGCGCCGCCTTGAGCGGTTCGACGGCTGCGCTGTCCTTGATCTCGCCCAAGGCTTCCGCGGCCCGATACCGCACGCCTTCGTCACTATCCCGCAAGGCCGCGATCAGCGGCGTCACCCCCCGGGAGTCTTTGATAACGCCCAAGGCCCAGGCCGCCCAGAACCGCACATTGCGATGCTGGTCCCGCAGAGCCAGGATCAGGGGCTCCACACCCAACGGGTCCCTGACCTCTCCCAAGGTCCGGGCCGCCTTGGCCCGCACTTCCGCTTCCGCCGCAGACAAGGCCGCAATCAGGGAGCGGGCGGACTCGGTCAAAAGCACTCTCCCGCCGGGGACCGCATTGCCCAACCCCGTCTCGTCGGCCGGGCCTGCCTCCGGCTTTGGCCCCCGGGACTTCCAGGACAGGATTCCCAAAAAGACCGGCCCGCTCATCAGCCCACCCAGCCACAGCTCCGGGCTGCCCAAGGAAGAAATGAGACTCAGCCAGGCACCCCATGCCGGAGAACTCATGTGCAGCGTTACCATCTCCCGCCTCCTCGGATCAGGGGACGGCCTGATCCAGGCTGTCTGATCATCCCATAAATGCGGTTAATTCGGGTGGACTGCGTCACACTAAGGATGGTCAATAATCCCAATAGTGCCCATATGATTGCCACGATGTTTGCGCTCCAGGATGCGTTCATTTTAACTCCGGGATGGAGGCGAAGACGGGGCGGCCTAGGAAGCGTTCCACGTCTTCGGGGATTTTGAGGGAGTCGTCCCAGTATTCCAGGAGGAAGCCCACGGACAGGCTCACCACCAGG
>JBAZPO010000061.1 GCA_041648175.1 Desulfobaccales bacterium
TAGACGGCGTGATAATCCCGGATTTACCGCCGGAAGAGTCGACAGTCGACCAAATATATTTAGTCGCGCCCACTAGTTCTGATGCCCGGATCAAGCTGATCACCGCCCGGTCGTCCGGGTTCGTTTATCTTATCTCCATTAAGGGTGTGACCGGTAAGCGGGTGGGGGTGGCGGGGAATATTGCCGAGCTGGTCGCCCGGGTTCGCCGGCAGACCAAGTTGCCGCTGGCAGTCGGGTTTGGTGTTTCCACTCCAGCCCAAGCCAAAGAGATCGCTAGGTACGCCGACGGCGTGATCGTCGGTTCGGCCCTGGTTGACCTGATCGCCAAGAAAAAAGTCGGCCAGATGATCAAGCTGGCCGCCAGCTTGAGGAAAGCGATCGATTAAATGTAGGGACAACCTTTATGGTTGTCCGAAATAAACGGACAGGGATTAACCCTGTCCCTACAATCCGATTAACATGATATTTTATCGTTTGAAACAGTTTTGGTTCGGGATGACTGCGGTCTACGGCCAGGCGGACGAAGCTTTCGCCCGGGGTTATCTCAACTCCGCAGAAATGGACTTGTTTAACCAGCTGCCGGGATTCGAGAAAAAGCACGCGGTCGTGGTGGCCCGCAAGATGCTTGAGCTGGCTCTCTATAACCCGGAGCTTGATCCGCAAAAGCTGGTCAAACTGGGCCTGCTGCATGACATCGGTAAAGTGCTGGAGCGCAGTTCGCTGGTTTCCAAGTCGCTCCTGGTCATCATCCGTTTCTTTTTGCCCCAGCTTTACGACTGGCTGGCCGCCCGGGGGGTCAAAAGCATCTTCCTCCGCCGGTTCTTTGTCCATAAGCACCACGGCCTGGTCGGCGCGAACCTGCTCGCCAAGATCGGGGTATCCGGCGAGTTCCTGATGATCATCAAAAAACACGACCCCCGCGTTGAGCCATTCGCGGAAGATGACCCCATTGAGCTAAAGATCCTCCAACAGGCTGATTCCACTTATTAATTGTTTGAAATCCCGCCGATAAAGTATCGATAATTTATTGGCTATGTACGGCGTTTTTGAACTAAGAGGAAAAAAGGTCTCCCCAAAATTGGCGGCCCGGGCTGGCGTCAGCCCAGAGCTGACGGTCATCGGCCGGACAGCGGACAGGCGGACTATCGTGGCCGGCGGCAACAAGTTTGACGCGACCTCCATGTCCCTTTTCCCCGGGTACCTGTTGCCGACCAGGCAGGGCCAAACAGTCAGCGAGATAGTCGCTAAAATCTCGGCCACGAAAAGCGTCGACAGTGAGTGCCAGAATGAGGCCGATCTTTTACAGGAACTGTCCGGCCGGGCCGGTTTCCCCGCGGTCGTTCACCGGGGCCAGGCGGCCGTGAGATATGACGACCGACCCAGCTTTTTAAGCGCGACAAAAAACGTCAGCCGGCAGGCGCCGTTCTTTATCATGCCCCGGATCGGCGGGCTGGACCTCGATCTCTTTCGGCTCAAGCAGAGTGATCCGGCAGAGGCCAGCCGGAAAAAACTTGCCTTGATCACCGGCCAGCTCATGCCGGCGCTGGCCGACCGGGTGGTCGAGCTGCACGAACGCAATATTGTCCACCGCGATATCAAGCCGAACAACGTCCTCTATGACCCGGCCGCTAATATCCTGACCGTCCTCGATTTCGGCCGGGCCGCGCGTCTCGATGCGGTCGAAGCGAGAACAGACCATGGCGCTTTTCCTTATGTGCCGCCCGAGTTGATGCTGGAAACCCCGGACAGGGAGGATGTCCGCGTCGATGTGTTTGGTTTTGGCGCGACTTATTATACCCTCCTGACCGGCCGGCTGGGGCTGGAGTATGAGGGGGTTGGCAATATCTGGCGTCTGACCGGCCTGGATTTAATGTTCATTTCGCAGGAAGAGGTGGTCAAGCGGTTTTGCCGGGAGCAGCTGCAGTTGGGTACCCTCGGCTATGCCGCACTGGTCGAGAGGATCAAAATGCCGAACGAGTTGAAACAATCAGAGCTGGGAAAGTATCTGGTCCGGCTGGTCCATCCGATCAAGACCGAGCGGCCGGCGAGCATGGGTGAGGTGGCGGAGACGATCAAGCGGCTGGGCGCGCAGTTCAACCAGGGTAGCTCGCTGTAGTATGGCAATATGAAGGTTTTTGGCAACGCTATGAGCGGCTCCTTACTCAAGACCGTAATTAATAAGCGTCAGCGCTATCAGGCCGGTGCCGGCTTGCCGCCGGTCGACCGTTTTCAGCGGGAAGTTGAGCGGCTGGCCGTCAGATTAGAGCCGCAATGCTTTACCGAACAGCTCTCGATCGTTAACCCGCAAGGCGAGCCAACCGGCCACGAGGCACCGCGCTGGTTCGTTCACCTGATGGGCTTACAGCATCTGACCGCTCGGGTCGCGCTCTTCACCGAACGGGAAATGATCCTGCAGGTGCGCAGCGGCAAGCGGCCGGGAACACAGGGGATGATTGATCTAACGGCGGGCGGTCATGTGCTGGCCGGCCGGACACCGCTCGAAACGGCTTATCGAGAGCTATTTGAGGAGATTGGTATATCGGGGATAAATCTGGCGGGAGGTAATCTTATACCGGTAGGCCAAACTCCCGTTCAAATCGTAGAGAAACCTTATGATCATACGGTCAATGCCGAGATTAATGTTTTGTTTGCCGGCCGCTTGAAACAGCAGGCTTTGCCGAAAATCCGCATTGATTGTCAAGAAGTGGAGAACTTGAGCTTGCAAACCGCCGAGGATTTGAGAGAGCTGGCAAATAGTCCTCTTGCTTCTTCCAGTTTATGCTTTTGTCTGCCGATCTATCTCGAGAATCTTCGGCATTTCATGTCTAGAAAATAAAGCGGCTATTGAGGATAGGCGGCGCTGACGGTTGTTTTTATCCCGCCCCGGACGCTGAATTCGCCGATTATCTTGGCCGAGCGGGGGTGGCAGGCGGCGACAAAGTCATCCAGTATTTTATTGATGACATGCTCGTGGAAAGCGCCGACATTGCGGTAGGAGATAAAATACAGCTTCAGCGACTTCAACTCCACTAATTTCTTTCCCGGGACATAATCGATCAGGATGGTGGCGAAATCGGGCAAGCCGGTCTTCGGGCAAACGCAGGTGAACTCCGGGAACTCGATATTTACCGTGTACTCCCGATCGGGATATTGATTGTCAACGACTTCGATCAGCGCCATTGGTTAATCTCGTCCTTTAGCTTTTTTGCTTCGGCTCCCGGGTCAGCGGCGTAAATGATACTGCGCGAAGCGTTGATGATCGCCCGCTGGCCGCCGAACTTAACGGCGGCTTCAAGGTCTCCCCCCTGCGCGCCGACCCCCGGGATCAGGAGCGGCATCTCGCCGGCCAGCGCTTTGATCGCTTTCAGCTCGTCCGGTTTGGTCGCGCCGACCACCAGCCCGCAGTTGCCGTGCTGGTTCCACTCTTTGACATGTTTAGCGACAGAAATATACAGTGGCTCCTGGCCAGCCGCCTGGAAGTCTTTCCCCCCGACATTCGAGGTCAGGCAGAGGATAAAAACCCCTTTCTCCTGATAATCGAGGAACGGCTGGACCGAGTCGTGGCCCATATACGGGTTGACGGTCGTGGCATCGGCTTTGCAGGCGTCAAAGACGCTTTTAGCATAGGCCGCCGAGGAGTGTCCGACGTCGCCCC
>JBAZPO010000062.1 GCA_041648175.1 Desulfobaccales bacterium
TGTTCGGTTCAACCACTGCCCTACTGTGGGGGTCCTCTGCATTACGCCACATATCTGCGTAAGCCTCGGGGAGGTCCTCCTGATCTTGACGAGGCCTACGCAATCCGCTTGAGTTTGTGCTGCGGAAAGGAAGGTTGCCGGCGACGGGTGTTGCCGCCATCGGTATTGTTTTGGGGGCGCCGTGTTTATTGGGCGTCGGTGCTGCTGGTGGTCACGGCGCTGCGCCAGGGTCGGGATCATGGCTATACGGTTGAGAAGCTCAAGGCGCTTTTTGGTGTGACGCGCCCGACATTGACCCGTTGGCTGAGCTACTTCCGGCAGATATTTCCATGCAGTCAGGCTTGGCGGCGACTGTCGGGCAGACTGATGCCGCCGGTGGCCGAGCATGAGTTGCCCAGGGGCATGATCGAACGTTTTGTGAAAGCCCGTGGAGATCCTGAACTGGGTTTGGCGGCTTGCTTGCAATCGCTCGTCGGTCTGTAAGGTCTCGATTTTTGAGGGAGCCGTTATCCGCCAAGCTCTCACGCAAAAGATGTGCGGCTGTTTAAAAGGAATGGATCAGTTATAGGGGCTATCAACGGGTTCGACGCCGTGATCCTCCATGGTGGAGGACGAAGAAGCGAATCCAAAGGAGATAAGATCCGATGAGTGATCCAAAGATGCCCCGGTGGCAACACTGGGCACAGTTCCGTTTTGCCGTGATTGGCGGTCTTTTGTCCAGTCCACCGGCAAGCGGCCAACTGCAGCAGGAGCTACAGGCGCTGACCGAAAAAAACTACCAGCACCCCCTTGCCCCTGACAGGCAGATCAGCCCGGGTTTTTCGACCATCGAACGTTGGTACTATCAAGCCAAGGATGCGCCGGATCCAATCACCGCCCTGGGGCAAAAACTTCGGGCCGATGCCGGTCGGCGCTGGGCGATAGGCGAACCACTCAAAGCTGCCATCGCGTCCCAGTATCATGACTATCCGCGCTGGACCGTTCAGTTGCACTACGACAACCTGGTCGCCCTAACCGGGCAGCAACCTCAGTTGATCCCGCTGCCCAGCTACAAGACCGTTCTGCGCTGCATGAGAGAAAACGGCTGGACGCGACGTTTGGGACCATCCCAACCAACAGAGGGCCAGAGCCGGGCGCAGCGGCGACGAGAGCAGCGTGAGGTGAGAAGCTACGAGGCGTCCTACGTCCACGCCCTCTGGCACCTGGATTTCCACCAAGCCAAGATAAAACTGTTAGATGAATCCGGGAACTGGTATCATCCGATCGCCCTTGCCATCCTCGATGATCGCTCAAGACTGTGCTGCCACTTACAGTTCTATCTGGCCGAGACCGCCGAGTGCCTGGTTCACGGGCTTACCCAGGCCATCATGAAACGCGGACTGCCGCGGGCCTTGATGACGGACAACGGATCGGCCATGTTAGCCGAGGAAACCCGCCAGGGTCTGCTGCGCCTTGGGGTTGTCCACGAAACCACCTTGCCCTACTCGCCTTACCAGAACGGCAAGCAGGAGGTCTTCTGGGCGCAACTGGAAGGCCGCCTGATCGAGATGCTCCGTGGAATCGAAAATCTCAAGTTGTCTTTTATCAACCACGCCGCTCAGGCCTGGGTCGAGCAGGACTACCACAGAAACCAGCACCGTGAAATCGGCGCCACACCCTTGCAGCGGATGCTCGATGGCCCGGATGTGGGACGACGGGCGCCGGACGCCGATACCCTGCGCCTGGCCTTTACCCGTCAGATCATCCGCACTCCCCGCCGCAGTGACGCCACCGTCGTGGTCGAAGGCGTACGCTACGAACTGCCCCCGCGATTCGGTCACCTGCACTCGGTGACGCTGCGCTCGCCGGGTTGGGATAAAAGCCAGATGACCCTGACAGATCCCAAAACCGGTGGACCGTTAGCACGCCTGTTGCCTCAGGACAAAACCAAAAACGCCTCCGGGCTGCGCCGAACCATCGGGACGCCGGAAACCACTACCGCCGCCAACCTTAGAAGCGATCAGCCGGCCCTATTGCAAAAATGGCTCGCCGATTATGCCGCCACCGGGCTGCCGCCGGCTTACCTGCCAAAGGAGGAATGTGATCATGACCGATAAAAACATCCGCGCCCTTTACGGCCTCAAATACAATCCCTTTTTACCCAACCTGCCCACCGATGCCCTGTGGGTGACGCCCGAAGCAGAAATCTTCGCCCATCGCGTCCAAGCGCTGGTACCACAAGGAGGTTTTGCCTTAATCACCGGGGACCCCGGACAGGGCAAAAGCAAAACCCTCCAATGGATCGCTCAACGCCTCAGCAAAATGCCGGATATTACCGTCGGCGTCATGGAACGACCACAAAGCCACCTCGCCGACTTCTACCGGGAGCTGGGTGAACTCTTCGGCGTCGGCTTGACCCCCTTGAATCGCTATGGCAGCTTCACGGCCTTGCGCGCAAAATGGAAAGCTCACTGTCTCTCCACGCTGGCGCGCCCCATCCTGCTCATCGACGAAGCGCAGGAAGTCTCATCGCCTTGCCTGACCGAACTGCGATTGCTCCAAAGCGTCTGCTTCGACTCGGATAGCCTCCTGTTTACCATCCTGTGCGGAGACGGACGTCTGCCGGATCGGTTCCGCACACCTGAACTGTTGCCCCTGGGCAGCCGTATCCGCGCCCGACTTCACATGACTCCCCTTTCTCCGGAACAGCTCCAGGAATACCTCAGCTTCGCCCTCGAACAGGCCGGACATCCCCAACTGATGACACCAGAGCTGATCCGAACCCTGGCTGCGCATTCCTTAAACAACTTGCGCGTCCTCAACCATACGGCAGCCGATATGCTCGCCGCCGCCGCCGAACGAAATCTGCCTCGACTCGACGAATCTCTTTACTTTGAACTGTTTTCCCCAGCGCCTGCAAAACCTCGCCGAACCAAAGCGTCTTAGCCGTGATCGGCTCATACTTAAACCTATTAATCAAGGGGGGCTGCCGGGCCCCCACCGTTATTATGAGCGTCATCAATGCCTATGGACAGCACTTCTTTCAGCAAGGTGGAAATCGAGGAAATCGTCGCAATGGTGAGGCTCAACCGCTATAACCGGGGCCGCACCCACGGGGCCAATGCCATACGCCAGGAAATGGAATCCATGGGGGTCCGTCCATTACCCTCCCTCAGAAGCATCGCTCGAATCCTTACTCGTCTCGGCCTCTCGCACGGACGCACCGGTCATTATCCATAGCCCCTGTATTTTTCTTGGCCAGCATTCCCTCATTTATCGAGTCCACTCTCATCTTGTCGACCGGGTTGTATTGACCCGATTCGCCAAGATAAAAGCCCAAGTTGTTCTCAATGCTTAATAGCTTCATATCCTTGCCTCCTGCTGTCATATGCATCCAAACCCGCTTCGAGTGAATCCATTACTATTTCGTGACTATTTATCGATCTCCCGTCTATTGAAGACAGCTTCTTGTCCGTGGGGTATCCAGAATAAAGCCTATAAACTATGTTGCCGTCTTCTAGTTCCTTTCTCGCATACAGTAGGTAATCAGCACCAACCGAGCCCCCAACCGTACTATTATGAGTAACTACAACCACTG
>JBAZPO010000063.1 GCA_041648175.1 Desulfobaccales bacterium
TCGTAGGTGAACTCTGAAGTTTTGCCATAAGGCCGCCGGCCCCCTGGGCCCGACGGGGTAGGCACCTCAGCGGCGGGGCAACCAGCACCTGCTTGACTCCCCGTTTTTATTATTCCATAATCTGGGACGTAGTAGACTCATATGATACGTGCCAGAGAACAGCAGGCCATCAGTCGCTGCCGGAAGCAGGTGCGTGCGCTCCAGTCTGAACGGGAGGCATTGGAAGCCAACCTCCTGAGCCGCGAGCCCTTGGTGGAAGGGTCTTTGGTAACCATACGCAAGGTCTGCGGCAAAGCCGGCTGCCGTTGCGCTACCTCCAAGAGAATGCGACACGGTCCCTTTCTTAGTCTTTCCATTTTACGCCGGGGCCAGACACGGAGGATTCACTTGCCCAAGCCATGGGAGGAGCAAGTGAGAGCGGGGGTAGAAAAAGCTCGTAGATACCGCAAGGCTCATCAACAGTGGCGAGATTTGGAAAGACGCATGGGGGTGTTGTGGAAGCAAGTGGAGCGATATCGCAAACACGTACCCTATGAGCCAAAGCAAAAAGGCCGCTAACGAGCAGCGGGCCAACGAACGCGCCCGCAAGCGCGGCCAGCGCAGCGCATCCCGCAAGAACCGCAGCTACCTGGCTTGGCGCCACCTGACCCGCGACCAGAAGGAGGTGGCCAAGCGGATCATGGCCGGGGACTACCGGACGATCGATTGGGCGGGATGGGGATTCTTGGACAAGTTCGTGATCTTCCTCAAGACGATCGGGTTCCTGGAGTGTCTGGACGTAGCCGGGGAAGGATACGTCCGGCGGATGATCACCATCGCGAAGCTGCTGTTGACCTACCAGATAAAGATCCTCATGGGAATCGGCTCGATGAACCAAGTGCCGCAATTGCTCTTTGGTGACATCGGGTTGCTGATGATGCTGGGGTATACGGCCGAGCAGATCAAGAATGGGCACTGCAACAGGGGCAAGGGAAAGAAGACGGGCCCGATGCACAAGGACACCCTGGCCGACGCGCTGGACCGGTTTTCACCGGTTGAGATCGAGCACATCCTCAACAGCGGGGTCAAGTTGCTGGCGAAGGAGGGTTTCATCAAGGACTCGACTTATCTGATGGACGCCACGGACCTGCCGACGACCGAGAAATGCCTGGGCGCGGGCCGCAGGACGGTCACAAAGCAGGTCGTAGGGCGCGACAAGGAAACGGGGGAGAAGCGGATCGTCGAGGTCCTTGAAACCACCCACGGGTTCAAGCTGCATATTCTACGCGGCCTGGACTCGCGCATCGTGGTGGCGGCCAAGGTAACACAGATTCAGGAGTCCGAGAAAAATTGGACTATGCCCTTGATCCACCAGGCGACGGAGAACCTCGGTGGGAGAAAGATACGGCTTCTACTCATCGATCGGGGGTATATCGATGGTCTGACCCTCTGGACATTGAAGTACGAACTTGGGATCGACTGGATCATCCCGGTGCGCACGGACATGGCGGTCACCAAGGACGCCCGGGGGATGCGGGATACGGAAGACCCCAAGAGGATATTCCGGGCCCAGCGCGAGGGTCTGAAGGTCGTGGGGTTCAAGGACTTGCGTAGCTACGACCAATACGGCGACGCGGCCCATCAGCAAAAGAACGCCCAGGCCAAGGATTTCAAGGCCAACCCCATCAACGCGGTCATGGTCACGCACTGGGGCACGAAAGAGTATCCCCCTGGCAAAGAGAAGGTGTTCCTGACGAGCCTGGCCGTATCCGATCCGCTGAAGATCATCGACAAGTACGATCTACGGAGCTTGATCGAGAACACGACGTTCCGGGAACTCAAGCAGGGCTGGCTCATCAACAAGATCCCGAAGAAGACGGAACGCGCCGTCACAGCGCATGCGCTCCTGACGTTGTGCATGTACAATTTCACCAACGCCTATCGAACCGATAAAGGCCAAGACCTTGCCGAGCAAGGGTTCCGACGGCATCGGCTGAAGACTTTCGCCCAGACGAGGACGAAGGTCGTCGTGATGACGGAGGAACATTTCGGGATATTCGATCTGGAAGAGTTGGCGATTCTTTGGGGGAAGCCCCCGAAGAGCTTTCGCCCGTTCTCGGACGTTGACCCCGAGGCTTTCAAAAAAGAGCACGGCATCGAGTGATCGACAGGAGTAGTCTGCCCCCCCGTCGCCGTCAGGCGAAATTCGCAGATGTCGGGGCAGTCGCAACGGGTCGCTCCGGACCCAAGTAGCTCCCGCGCCGGCGTTCCCCCTTCCCCTGCAAGACGAGACTCGGACATCCGCAGCCGCCAGGGCAATGCCCACCTCCCCCGGGACTGTCACACCTGCCGGGACGCCCGGGTTCCCCGGCCTCCCGGGGGCTGGCCCCGCTGGTGCGCCGAAAATAAGTAGGTGGTCGGCGTCCCTCATTGAGCGCCGTTGACCACAGCGCCGCCACCCAGTTGCGCCGGGCCCTCCGAGGGCCCGGCGCTTGAGGAACGGCGATTACTTTCCTTTACGGAAGGACCTTATGGCGCCGTCGGCAAGCCGACGGCGCTTATCTTCGTGGCCGTTGCCGTTCGAACCTCCGGCCGGCTTCGCCGGCCGGAGGCCGAGCGGCCCCCGCGGGGGCGCTCGTTCCGTTGGGGGTCAAGCGTCGTCCCTGAGCGGCCGAAGCACCACCCGATAGCCCACCCCGACCCGCGCCCCAGGTGCTGGGCCAGCCTTATGGCAAAACTTCAGTTCGCCTTCTGAAGTTTTGCCATAAGGCCCGGGGCAGGGGGGCGCCGTCGGGGCCGAGCCCGTAGGCCGGGCAATTGGCGCCGGGCTTGCCCGGCGTCTTTTTTTATCCTAGTATCTGGTGTATTAAGTAGAGTATAATATACACCAGACATGGACCTCAGCAGCCTCCGCTCCCACGTGCTGGACTTGGCCAAGGATCGCTCGGACTTGGAGGCCAGGCTTCTTATGCATGAGCAATTCACCAAGGGCTCCCTGGTCTATCTGCGTACGCGCTGCGGAAAGCCGAACTGCCGCTGCCGGAAATCCAAAAGGCATCGGCATGGCCCCCGGCTTTACCTTTCTGTCAGCCGCGATGGGAGGCAGCGGATGGTCTATGTCCCCAAGGCCCTGATGGAACAGACCCGGAGGTTGGTCGAACAGGCGCGCTCCTTCAGGGCGGCCCGGAAGAAATGGCGGAGTATCAACCAGGATCTGTGGAACATCTTCATGAAGATGGAACGGTTGAAGACGCGACCCATGCCCCATGAGCCGAAGAGAAAAGGCCGCTAAAGAGCAAAGGGCCGACGAACGCGCCCGCAAGCGCGGCCAGCGCAGCGCATCCCGCAAGAACCGCAGCTACCTGGCTTGGCGCCACCTGACCCGCGACCAGAAGGAGGTGGCCAAGCGGATCATGGCCGGGGACTACCGGACGATCGATTGGGCTGGCTGGGGATTCTTGGACAAGTTCGTGATCTTCCTCAAAACGATCGGGTTCCTGGAGTGTCTGGACGTAGCCGGGGAAGGATACGTCCGG
>JBAZPO010000064.1 GCA_041648175.1 Desulfobaccales bacterium
AGAAACCCCCCGACACCCCATAGAGTGTTTACCGTGAAACGGCCAAGTTCCGCGGCCGCACCCTCGAAGTTCGCCTGGAGCAGGCAATTGACGAAACGGATCGGGAAGGCGAGGTTCGCAAAGAAATTGCTTACGCCGACCCGTGCGGCCTCGGGAACGACTTTCCCATATCCCTGCGCGACCGGTTTGAGCAGCCAGAAGTAAAGCTTGTCGTTGAAGTGATACATGGCCCGGTTGAAGGGCTCCAGGGGGTCGGCAATCTCAGGTTTTGCCTCCCCGCTCACCTTCTCAGGAACTTCGATATCCCCATATTCATCGATGTTCTTGGTTTCAGATGTAACCGGCATCTCGGGGGGTTTTGGAGGGATCTGCACGGGATCGGAGACAACGAAGACCTGCTGAGCATGAGGAGGTGCAACCGGCGGTGCGAGAGTAGCGGCGGGATCAGGACTGTGAGCACAGCCCGCAGCGAAAAAAACGAGCAGGAGAACGGGAAATGAGAAAGCTTTCATAAACTGGACCCTATTGCCCCTTCACTTTCTTTCGCAGGATCTCAAGCAACTGTTCGGGCGTATTTTTTGCCAGGATGTCATTGAACTGGGTACGATAATTCAGAACCAGGCTCACATTTTCAATAACGATGTCATATACTTTCCAAGCGCCGTCCTTCAGAATCACTCTATAGAAGATAGGAATCTCCTTTGAAGAGGTGACGATTTTCGTTTGAATCTCGGCCTGTGTTTCCGAGACCATGGTCTCCCGCTCAAAGACAATTTTCTCGTCGGTGTAGGCAAGGATTTTGTCGATGTAGGCCTTTTCCAGCACCTGTCGAAAAAGGAGGACGAACTCCTTACGCTGGGCGACATTCATGCTGTTCCAGTGCCTGGACAAGGTGCGCTTCGAAAGTTCGACATCATCAAACATGCGTTCATAGATAAGCCGAAGTTTCTCCTTTTCGATCTCCTTGGCCGACGCGGCTTTGAGCTTTGGATCGCGCAACACCTCCAGCACTTTGTTGACGTTAGACTGAACCGCGTCCAACGGCGGACCGGCATATACCGGAAGAGAAAACAGCAACAGAATGAGGATGGTCAATGCGACGATCGGTCTTTTCATGGATTACCTCTCTTGATCCGTTTACGCGACTACGGTTTCTTCACATCTCCGAAGGCATACTTGCTGATGAGATCTGCGATGTCCACCGCCGATTGCGTTTCGGTAATGGTTCCACCCGGCTTGAGAATTGCGCCTGCGCCCCCGGGGTCAATGCTGAGATGCATATCGCCGATCAGCCCCTCCGTTTTAATGGAGGCAATGGCATCATCAAAAATCTTGATGTCATTCCGAATGCGAATCTCCACCATGGCCTTCTGCTTTTCCTGGTCCATGGTGAGTCGCTCCACGCGCCCCACCTCAATGCCGGAGATATAAACAAGGCTGCCGGCCCTCAGGCCGGTGACCGAGGTGAATCGGGCAAAGAGAGAATAGGCGTTGTCGCCGAGCAGGGAAACATGACCGAGTTTCACCGTCATATACCCAACGCAGAGGAGCCCGAAAACGAGAAAAATGCCAACCGTGGTTTCCATCGTGTACTTTTTCATCTGCTTACCCCCTCCCGTCACACCGAAGACGGGCAATTTCTTTTTGTTGAGATTTTGCCGCATCGATGACGGAATCGATATCGGCAACCGGTTGACCCTGGGCAATTCCGGCCAGGACCGTAAATTCGACACACCCCGCCGACGTTGTCTGCCTGCGAGCTGCCGCCGAGACGTCATGAATGCCCCGTTCTTGAAAATCCTTGGCAAAATCGTTGAGAATGCTCTCCGCTTCCGTCAGATCCGAATAGGGGAGTACCGTAACAAATTCATTGCTGCGGCGGCGTGTGGAAAAGCCCCCTATAGCGCCGAAGTGTTTATCGATATAGCTTCCCAGACTCCGTATGGCCACCTGTGCCGCATCATGGCCTGCGCTCGTCCGGATGATATCCAGATCATCCAGAGAAAAAACCGCAACGCAGTAGGTTGCCCCGCTTGTTGTCTGCGTCAACTGAACATGATGCATCACTTTGAATTGCCGTTTGGAATAGAGACCCGTTAATTCTTTCTGCAGCCCTTCCAGACTGCGAATGACCTCCTCCTTGAACGGGTGGTCGAAATTTTCCAGCTCCTCCGGAGAGCCTTGGAAAACGATGGATCGATCATAGAGGGCAAGAATGCGGTTTGAGATAAAATAGACATCCGGTATCTCATGGCTGACCAGGATCGCCGTAAACCCGAATTTCCGCTGATACTGGGCAATCATGCCCAGGATGGCATTTTTCCGGACCGGGTCCTGGCCGGAAGTGGGTTCGTCGAAGAGGACGATTCGAGGATCCGTTACCAAAGCCCGCGCCAGGGCTGCCCGTTTTTGCATGCCGCCGGAGAGCTCCGAGGGATACTTATGGGCCGCATCCTCAAGTTCCGTCTGTTCGATTCTGGCCATAACCCTGCTATCGATCTTGGCTTTACTCAGGTTCGTCGTCTCCCGAAGGGGAAGGGCGATATTTTCATAGACGGTCATGGAATCGAAAAGGGCATTGTCTTGAAACATGTAGCTTATCTGAGCGAGATTGGCGGCGCTCTCGCTTTTATTCATCTCGCTCAGGGGTTTGCCCTTGAAGAGAATGGTCCCTTCATCCGGCTTGAGCAGCCCGATGATATGCTTGAGGAGCACACTCTTGCCCGAGCCGCTCAGGCCGATTATGGTCGTGACCTGTCCCTCGTAGATCTGCAGGTTGACCCGTTCAAGGACGCTTCGGGCGCCGAAGCGCTTGGTGACATCCTTGAACTCGATTAACGGGCTTTCCATGGGGCTATCCTCAGATGAGCAGCGACGTCACGACATAGTCTGACACCAGGATAAGCACGCAGGAGACCACAACGGCAGAGGTCGTGGAGAGCCCGACGGCCTTGGCGCCGTGGCTGTCCGTGCGCATGTGGGTAAAATAACCCTGGTAACAACAGACCGTGGATACGATGACGGCAAAAACAACCGACTTGATCAAACCGTCAGTGATATCTTTTATGTCCATACTGGTCTGAACACGATAAACATAGGTGCTGGCATTGGCGCCCAGGAGCAATACGCCGGAGACGTACCCGCCGACAATGCCGACGAGGTCGAACAGGGCGGTGAGCAAGGGAAAGCTGATGATCGAAGCGGTAATTCTCGGGCTGATGAGATATCTGAGCGGATCAATACGCATGGTGTCCAGGGCGTCAATCTGTTCGGAGATGCGTTGAATGCCGATCTCTGCGGCGATAGCCGAACCGGCCCTGGCTGCAATCATGATCGCCGTGAGAACCGGCCCCAATTCCCGAACC
>JBAZPO010000065.1 GCA_041648175.1 Desulfobaccales bacterium
CGTCTTTAACCTTCAGGATGTCGCCAACCTGGGCTAGGTAGTGCTCCAATTCCCGACCGCGCTCGTCAATCAACGCTAACTTTGCTCCCCGATTCAGAACCACCGTCTGACCCAGCCGATTAACTGCCGAGAAAAGACCCTGTAATTTAACGGTATAATGAGCCACCTCTTTTTTCTGCTTACTGTCTTTCTGCTGCCGGACTTTTACCTCAGTTTCGCCCACAATCCGGCTGGCCGTTCCGCCAATATGGAAAGTGCGCAGAGTAAGCTGGGTGCCGGGTTCGCCAATGGACTGAGCGGCCACAATACCCACTGCCTCTCCTGTTTCAACCATCTTGCCGGTGGTAAGATTCCAGCCGTAGCATTTCTGGCAGAGTCCCCGCGGCGCTTTACAAGTTAAAACCGAACGTATCCGGATCTTTTCAATACCCATCTCCTCAATCCGGGCGGCCGTGGCTTCGCTTATCAATTCGTTGCTCTCTACAATTACCTCGTCGTTGACAATATCCACAATCCGGTCAACCGCCACCCGGCCGATAATACGCTCACTCAGGGGGACCATCAGCCTTTCTCCATCCCAAACCGGGGTGACCATAACGCCGGAATTGGTCTGACAGTCGTCAACGGATATCACCATATCCTGAGAAACGTCAACCAGGCGCCGCGAGAGATACCCGGCGTTAGAAGTTTTAAGGGCGGTATCAACCAGCCCTTTGCGTCCGCCGTGGGTGGAAATAAAATATTCCATGACCGTAAGACCTTCCCGGAAGTTGGCGATAACCGGCTGCTCAATAATCTCTCCGATGCCGCCGGTAATCTTCTTGGTCGGCCTGGTCATCAAGCCGCGCATGGCCATCAACTGGCTCACCTGTTGCTTGTTGCCGCGGGCTCCGGATTGAACCATCAGATAGATGGGATTAATCAAGAATTTATTTTCCAGGTCGCTCTTCAGCGAGGCAAAAAGATGCTCGCTCAAACGGCTGGTGCAGGAAGTCCAGGTATCAACAACTTTATGGTAGCGTTCGCCTTCGGTAATGATACCCTTGCGGTAATCACTCTCAATCCGATGCACCTCTTTCGCGGTGGTTTCCACCAGTTCCTTCTTGTCCTTCGGAATCGCCAGGTCGCGAATGCCGATAGTCAAACCGGAGCGGGTGGCAATCTGAAAACCAACATCCTTTGCCCGGTCCAGAAACCGGGCTGTTTTTTCGTAACCAAAACGGTTGTAAATTTCCTTAATCATCCGGCCCAGAACCTTACCGTCCACCAGGTTATCATGATAATCCATGCCGCCGGGTAAAAGTTCATTAAAAAGGATACGGCCCGGCGTAGTCTCAATAATCTCCCCATGCATTCGCACCCGGACCGGCTGGTGATAGGAAAGATATTCGGCGTCTAACTTCCTTAAAATCTCATCGGCGCCGGCGTAAACGGCAAATTTCCCCTCCTCCGGGGAAATGGTATTGTTTTTAAGAGTCAGGTAATAACAGCCCAGGAGCGCTTCCCGACTCAGGTTGATGATGGGCTTGCCGCTGGACGGGGAGAAAATATGCGTTGAGGCGTTCAGGATTAACTGGGCCTCCATCTGCGCCTCTACGGAAAGCGGCACGTGGACCGCCATCTGGTCACCGTCAAAATCTGCGTTAAAGGCGGTACAAACCAGCGGGTGAAGTTTAATTACGTTCTCCTCAATCAGGCGCGGGTAAAAGGCCTGAATGCTCAACCGATGTAAAGTCGGCTGCCGGTTAAGGAGAATCGGATGGTTGCGGGTTACATCTTCCAGAATTTCCCAGACTTCCGGGTCGTTCCGTTCCAGGGCTCGCTTGGCGCTGGAGATGGTGTGCACGTATTCCCGACGCCTTAATTCTCTTAAGATGAAGGGCGCAAACAACTCCAGGGCCATGTGCTTAGGCAGCCCACACTCGCTCAACTTCAAGTCCGGGCCAACGACAACCACGGCTCTTCCAGAATAATCAACCCTTTTACCGAGGAGGTTCTGGCGGAAACGCCCCTGTTTGCCGCGCAGCGTATCGGCCAACGATTTCAGGGGACGGCTGTTCCGACCCAAAACCTGCGGTCCGTGCCGACCGTTATCAAAGAGAGCATCAACCGCTTCCTGGAGCATCCGCTTTTCATTACGGATAATGATATCAGGCGCATGTAGTTTCAACAACCGCTTAAGCCGGTTATTCCGGTTGATGATACGCTGGTAGAGGTCATTAAGGTCTGAAGTGGCAAACCGGCCGCCTTCTAAAGGAAGCAGCGGTCTTAAATCAGGCGGAATAACCGGAATAACGTCCGTAATCATCCATTCCGGCCTGGTGTTGGTACGCAGCAGACCGTCAACAATCTTCAACTTCTTGATGATTGCCCGACGTTGTCCCTGGCTAAGACTAATCTTCAGTTTTTCCTGCAGGACATCTTTTTCTTTCTCCAGATTAATACCCTGCAGTAATTCCTTGATAGCCAGCGCACCGATTTCCGCCTTTAGTTTCGGAAATTTGACCAGCGTATCCCGATATTCCTTTTCGGTAATCAGGTCCTTCACCTGGTGCGGGCTATCGGCCGGGTCCAGAACCAGATATCGCTCAAAATAAAGCACTAATTCCAGATGGTTCTGGGACATATCCAGCAGCGTACCCATCCAGTTGGAAACAGATTTAAAGATCCAGACGTAACTGACGCAAGTCGCTAACGGGATGTGGCCCGCCCGAGTGCGCCGGACATCAGAAGTGGTCACTTCCACGTTGCACCGGTCGCAGACAATGCCCCGGTATTTAACCTTCTTATACTTGCCGCAGGCGCATTCCCAATCTTTAACCGGACCAAAAATCTTTTCACAGAAGAGGCCGTCTTTTTCGGCTTTAAACGTACGGTAGTTTATCGTCTCCGGTTTCTTGATTTCGCCGTGCGAAGAGGACCTTACCACTTCCGGGGATGCCAGGGAAATGGATACCGCTTCCTTTTCTCCGGTCTTCTTAACCAGTTTAATATCAAAACCCAGACCCTTTAGCTCACTCATCAAAACGTTGAATGACTCCGGGGATTGGTAGTAATCAAAATCCCGGTCCTTGACAATATTCTCATAAACTTTCTTTCGACCCTGAATATCATCGCTCTTCACCGTCAAAATTTCCTGCAGGATATTGCTGGCGCCGTAGCCTTCCAGAGCCCAGACTTCCATTTCGCCAAAGCGCTGACCCCCGAATTGAGCCCGGCCGCCCAAAGGCTGCTGGGTCACCAGGGAATACGAACCAACACTGCGGGCGTGAATCTTGTCGTCCGCCAGGTGGTAAAGT
>JBAZPO010000066.1 GCA_041648175.1 Desulfobaccales bacterium
CGGCGCGGTCGTGTAATCGCACAAGTGGGCCTGACTGTGAGACGGACATGTCGATCAGAAGCGAAAGCTGGTGATAGTGATCCGGCAACCGAGCATATTACTATGCTCTTACCACGTGGGTGGGTTGTCGCTCAACGGATAAAAGTTACTCTAGGGATAACAGGCTGATCGGTTCCAAGCGCCCATAGCGACGAACCGGTTTGGCACCTCGATGTCGGCTCATCGCATCCTGGGGCTGGAGAAGGTCCCAAGGGTTTGGCTGTTCGCCAATTAAAGCGGTACGCGAGCTGGGTTCAGAACGTCGTGAGACAGTTTGGCCTCTATCCTCCGTGATCGTTTAGACAATTGAGGGAACTTGCTCCTAGTACGAGAGGACCGGAGTGAACGAACCTCTGGTGTGCCTGTTGTCGCGTCAGCGGCATTGCAGGGTAGCTATGTTCGGTAGGGATAACCGCTGAAAGCATCTAAGTGGGAAGCCCATCCCAAGATCAATTGTCCCCATAATCCCCCTGGAAGATTACCAGGTAGATAGGCTACAGGTGTACGCACGGTAACGTGCTCAGCCGAGTAGTACTAACGGGAGATTGAACATGTATGTTTGTTCTGTGCTGTTCATGTTTCATTCGCGGGCAATACGTGGACATGATGAAGCTTTGAGCGATGAGCTATGAGCTATGAGATTATTCTCACAGCTCACAGCTCAAAGCTCACAGCTTCTCTGGTCCATGTTCTGTACTGTACAATCCGCAACGTTCTTTCCTTTCATCAGCATTCCGTCTTGGTGCCTATAGCCCCGGGGAAACACCCGTTCCCATTCCGAACACGGCAGTGAAGCTCGGGCGCGTCGATGGTAGTGAGCCGTACGGTTCGCGAGAGTAGATCGGTGCCAAGACAGAGTGCTGAAAAGCGCGAAAGGAAATCTTATCGGTTTCCTCTCGTGTGCTCTCTTTCCTTTCAAGGAGTCCTCACAAGTGGGGCCCACAAGATCCACTTGTTCGGACAGTTTGTTGAAATGTATTCCTGATTTTTTGATATTGTCTTTACCGCATACATATGCGGTTTTTTTGAAGTTTGACTACAGATATATCTATGTGCAAAATATGGTTATGGTTACTCAAAGATTTAGAGAATCGGACCCCGGTTCCTCGGTGCTCGGCGATGTGTTGCCTTGGAAAAGAATTGATGATGCCGGGAATCTGGGACGAGAAACGGCATCACGACTAAGGCAAGCTGGCATGAGCCCCGCCGCCGAACAATTGGAAGAACTCCTTGCTGGTATGCATGACCGATTACTTGAGTTGGCGTCGAGGCCACAGAACGACCCATCTGCCAGTGAACAGGCGATGGCACTGATTGTGGCGCTGGAAGGAGATTTGCATGCGGGGATTGCAGCTGTCACGCATGCGGATGAGGGCTTCTAGGTAGAGCATTACGCGCCTCGGAGAGGCGCTCCCTTGGGTGGAGGAAATTTTTTCAACATGGGAGCGGGTCTCCGACCCGCGTAGGAATGGGTGACAGGGTACTCGAAAAAGTTGACTTGCCAGCATTTGGTTCTACAATGCGGCATCTTCTTCTATTCCCATGACTCCAGAACGTCCAAGATCCGAGACCGGACCCGTGAAGGCAGACCAGCTGCGGCTCATCGGCCAATTCGCGTTTTTCCGCAGTGCTCAAGAACTCAGAAATATTTTGGCAGGTCCGGAAAGCAAAGCAGCGGAAGCAGGAGTGGCTGCCGACAGAGCACCGGAAACCGCATACGAGCGTAATTGAAGCGAAGAAACAGCGTGTTACTACATGAATACAAGAGAAGAAAAAGGAACTGCGCTACTCTGATACTCATGCAGGAACGATTGCAGAAGATTCTCTCGGCTCGCGGTATTTGCTCGCGTCGCAAGGCCGAGGAATACCTTCTTCAGGGTTTGGTGAAGGTTAATGGGAAAACAGCTGTGCTGGGGCAGAAGGCCGATCCTGCAACCGACTGGATCATCGTTGCCGGCAAAGTGGTCCAGGATCGCAGGGAAATGCTCTATTACGTGATGAACAAGCCGGTGGGGGTGGAAACGACGAACGTTCCGCGTTCCGCGTTCCGCGTTCCTCGTTCTGATACTGCAAAGCCTAGGTCAGCTGTCCAAGTCTCAACGCGTAACTTTCAACGCGCAACGCGCAACAATGCGACCGTTCGCGATCTCCTTCCGGAAAATCTGCAAGGGAAGATCTTCCCCATCGGCCGCTTGGATAAAGATTCCTCCGGGCTATTGCTCTTCACGAACGACGGCGTGCTTGCTTACCGCCTGACCCATCCAAAATTCAATCATGACAAGGAATACGATGTCATTTTTGATCGGCCAGTCAGCCCTATGGTTTGCAGAAATATCGAAGAAGGGTTCGAGATGGACGGCTCGAGAACCAAGCCGCTGAAAGTGAAAAAAATCGCTCCAACCAGGGTTCGGATCGTTCTGACGGAGGGGAAGAACCGTCAGATTCGGAGGATGTGCCAACACTTCGGGTACACTGTAAAGTCTCTCAGACGTATAAGAATTTTGACATTGAATGATGAACGTCTGAAACCGGGAGCTATTCGAGCCCTGTTAGAAGCCGAAAAAGTGGCGCTCTTACATGCAGTTGGGCTATAATAATTGAATGGACATCAAGCTCATCTCCCACGGGGCCGCGCGCGAAGTTACAGGGAGCTGTCATGAGCTCCGGATTGCGGATAAACGGATTCTCTTGGATTGCGGCCTCTTCCAGGGCAGGAGACGCGAAACCGCGGAGAAAAATGCCACCTTCGGCTTCGATCCGAAGGCGGACATCGATGCCGTCATCCTGAGTCATGCACACATGGATCATGCCGGGCGCATTCCCCTGCTCTATAAGAAGGGCTTCGCCGGGGCGGTATTCTGTACGTACGCAACACAGGACTTAACGGATGTCATGCTCCAGGATTCCGCTTATATCCAGGAGAAAGATGAGGAGTACTTTCGCAAGCACCTGGCGAAATCCATGATTCCGTCTACGGGTCCTCTCTACACACAATCGGATGCCAAAGAGTGCATGAAGCTCTTCGTCGGGAAGAACTACGGCGAGCGTTTTCAGGTGATCCCGGGAGTGACGTGTACCTTGCTGGAGGCGGGCCACATCCTCGGTTCCG
>JBAZPO010000067.1 GCA_041648175.1 Desulfobaccales bacterium
CGATCCCCCCAAAACTCAGGAGGCCGGGCGGTTTCCAGCCTGGGACCCCGGGGCCGAGGATCTTTCCTTCATCAAATCCTTTAACTAATCCAGTAGGTTGACTATTATTATTTTTGGGTGCGCTATTCGCGCTATTTGGCACAAATTTAGCTTAATAGAACTGAGGACCAAAAACCAAAAAGCACAAACATGCCCGTCTCCCCCAGGGGGGACGGGAGGGCAATTATACCTGGCTCCTGATGCGAACCAGAGTCCTGTGGAAAGGGGGTGAAGACCCAGAATAGCGTCGGCAATATTTGCGGACAGACCTTCCGATGGTCATTTATGAATCAATCGTTGTAAGGAGGAATCTGAATGTCCAATGATCTGAAAAAAGAGGTTCAGGAAGCACCGTTACTTTGGCCTCTAAACCCGATTCCCACTTTTGAAGAAGTTTACGATCCCAAGATCTGCACCGAGGCCTCACGGGAAATCTCAACCACCTTTGAGGGCTGGCTCCATCCCAAACACGAGATGGCCAAACCCGAGGCCCTGGGCCAAATCCGCATTCTGGAATGCGGCCACGGCGGGCTCCAGACCAACGCCATGTTCGGCGGCGCGGTCCTGGGCGAATTGGGCGCCAACGTCATCATGGTGGAACCCCCCGGGGGCTCTCCCATCCGCAAGCTGGCCGCGTTCGGCCGCAAGCGCTACATGTTCAAAGACAACATCAACGGCGATCTCTGCGGCGGCGGCTTCCTGCACGAGTGCCGCAACAAGCAGTCCATCACCCTGGACCTGACCAAAGAAGAGGGCCGGGAAATCCTGAAAAAGCTGGTCGTCCATGTGGATGTGCTCATTGAAAACTACCCTCCCGGGCAGTTTGACGAATGGGGCATCGGTTATCGCCAGCTCTCCAAGATCAACCCCCGCCTGATTTACGTCTGGAACGGCCAGAAAGGCCAGTGGGGCCCCATGAAGGATAAGCCGGGCGAGCTTTATCCCTCTTCACCCTGCTCCTCCGGTTGGTGTCATGCCACCGGGCTGCCCAAGAGCTTCGGCGGCATCCCGCTACGTGCGGGTGAGCGGGCCGACGACATCCTGTGCGGCAACCTGACCGCGCATGCGACCATCGCCGCCCTGATCTTCCGTAACAATGTCTCCAACAAGGGCCAGTTCGTCGAGGTGACCTCCGCGGAATCCCACCTCCGGATTCATGACTATGCATGGGGATGGTATGGCACGGACGGCTCCAGTAAGCCCCGTTACGGCAACTGGGATCTGGCCATCAATATCTACTCGGTCAACCCCTGTAAAGACGGCTACATGATGGTGGGCGGCGGCCATGACCGGCTGTGGTACCGCATCTGGAAGACCGTGGGCAAGGACCGTCCCGAGCTGGAAGACATGATCCTGGACGAGCCCACCCTGCGGGTGGTCATCGACCGGGTCGGCCACGACCAGCAGGTCAAGACCTGCACCATCCTCACCGACTGGATGAAGGACTGGACCCGGGAAGAATGCCGGGCCAAGCTGCTGGAAGAGGAAGTAGCGGCCGGCGGCGTTTCCTTCCTGGACGAAGTGGCCGAAGAGCCCCACTACAAATACCGGGGCATGGTGCGGGCCATCGAGACGTCCCATTATGGCAAGGTCCTGTTCTGCGGTTCCGTTTTTTACGGGCACCGCACCCCGGGCCGTGTCAAAGATCTGGGCCGGCCCGTGGGCTTTGACAACAGCGATGTCTTCCGCAAGCTTCTTGGCTTCGACACGCCCAAACTGAATGAGCTGTACGAAAAAGGGCTCATCTAATAGAGGGGGTTAGGAAATATGGCCGATTTGGAAAAACTGCCCTTTGAGGAATATTGTAAGACGATTTTCAATAAGGACACCCTGTTTGAAAAACCCGAATGCCTGAAAGGCTATCGGGGGTTGTCCTGCACCCAATATATCCTGGGTCCGGCGGCCGCCGCCTACCTGGGCGAGTTAGGGGCCGAGGTCATCAAGATCGAGGTGCCCCGTATGGGTGAGCCCATGCGCCACTGCTCGCCTTATAACGAACCCTGGTTCTACCCGGTTTCCCGGTGGAACCCGGGCCGCGGTACCTCCCCGGCCTTCCAGGGCGCCAACCACAACGAGTACTTCGTCACCCTGGATTACCGCAAACCCGAAGCCAAAGAGATCTTCTACGGCATGGTGCAGAAGTCCGACTTCATGGTCTGGAATTACCGGCCCGGCACCTTCGACCGCTGGAAGATCGGCTACGGCGCCTGCAAAGAAGTGAACCCCCGCATCGTTCTCGCCTGGTGCGGCGGCTTCGGCGGCTTCGGCCCCGGCCGGAACTGGGCCTCCTACGACATCCTGGGCCAGGCCAAGGGAGGCGTCTTCTCCTTCACTGGCCAACGCTCCGGCGCCGCGGCGGGCTTCCCCAGCAAGCACACCACCTGGATCATGGACTACTCCATCGGCATGCTGGTCTCCACCGGCATCCTGGCCGGCCTCTACTGGCGGGACACGGTCTCCAACCTGGGCAACTACTTCGAGTGCTCCCAGGTGCAGGGTTCCACCCGTTACACCGAGTACGGCCTGCCCTTGTGGGGCCGCAGCGGTGTCGTCCGGATGCGTTGGGGCAACTGGGACACCGAGATCTGCGTCAACGGCATCTGCAAATGCGGCCTCTCCTCCTACCCGCACTCGAACCATCCCGCGGAAAAGGAAGAGGGCTACATCTATGTGGGCGCTTACATGGACGCAGACTTCGCCAACCTGATGAACCTCATCGGCCGTCCCGACCTGGCCAAAAAGTACGCCACCCATGACGACCGGGTGGAAGCCAAGGCCCAGGAAGAGATCTACCCTGCCATCGAAGACTTCCTGAAAGACAAGACCAAGGAAGAGGCCAACCGCATCTTCAGCCAGGCCGGCATCGCCTCCCAGCCGCTGCTCACCATCCTGGAAGCGGCCAACAACGACCATTGGCTGAGCCGGGGCGCGTTGGGCTGGTACGACGACCCGTACTACGGCGACGTCTTCACCCAGAAGACCATGTACAAGATGAGCGAGTGCCCGCCGCGGCTGAAACACGTGCACCGGCCGGTGGGTTCCGATAACGAGGAAATCTAT
>JBAZPO010000068.1 GCA_041648175.1 Desulfobaccales bacterium
TCCTCCGACGCTGGCCGCCCCGGCCATGCCCAGCAAGAAGAGCAGCATCCCCAGACCGCCTTTCTTCAGGTTTCGGGCAATGTAGTCAGCATCGTCCGTGCTCATACCCTTGAACCCCTTGGGAGGGGCAAAAGCCTGATTGGGGTGCTTCTTAATATGCTCGGTCAGGAGCCTCATACCCTTGGCCCCGCCCCTGCTGTAATATCTGGATGCCGCCATGAGAGGCCCGACGGTGTAGGACAAGACTTCTCCGGTGAAGTTGGTGGGGACCTTAACTATGGGCATCAGGAATTGAAGTGCGGTCGCCAGGGTTTGAAGCCCGGGCTGCCCCGTCGCCTTTAGCTCTCTGATAAGTTTAAAAAACGCTTTGGAGGCAAAGTTGTCGTTCATAAAAATGGCCCGATTGCCTTCCAGATAGGCCGCCGTCGATACTGCCATGATGTTTGCCGGGTGAGTCATATCAATGCCGTGGTTCATAGCCCACTCGGTACGACGCTGCAAGGTGCGATAAAATATGACTCGTTTGATGGGATTTTTTAGAGCTTGGTGCATGTGTCCGAACCAGTCCAGCCAGGAGTCGGGGAGGTGAGGCCGGTGCTTGCCATACAGCAACTCAAGTTCCGTAGGCTGCATCTTGAGGATTCCCCAACTTTCCTGCCAGGTCTGTTTCTTGAACCACTGAACGAACCCGGCGGCCTCGGCCCTGACGTTAATCCCCCCGCCTTCCGTCGGCGCCAGGGAGAACATCGGCTTCATGTAAGGAACCATCCTGACAGCCGCTCCTACGAAGTCCTCCAGCGGGGTAGAAATCTGTCGCATGGTGGCCGCCGCGGCAAGTTTCCCCAGGGTGCCCACCCCGGAAAGAATCACGCCCCGACGAAACTTGAAACCCCAGTCCAGACCTTTAGAGAGAGTGGACCGGGCCTCCATCTTGCGCTTGAAAATTTCCGCCTCTATTTGATGCTTCTTGGCCTCGACGTTGGCCTTCAGGCGGTTGGCCTCAGGATCCAGGTTCAGCACCCGCTTGGCTGACTTCTCGAAATTGCCCGTATCCAGCATATTTTGTAACTGGGCATCCCGTTTTAAAAGGTATGCTTTGTACCGCCGCAAGGCCGCCACTTCCGGGTCGATGGTTGGTTGAGCATCTTTCACCATCTGCTGATAAACTTTTCTCAGGCGGTCCCGGTAGGCCCGGCGAGCATGGAGTTGTGGAGTCTCGGAAGTGGCGTCCCCCTTCTTGGCCGGGCTCAGGTCGCCTTCCTTGATCCTACGCTCCCAGTTGGCGATGGACTTCTCAACGGCTTCGGTCGCCATCCTTAACTTCTGCTCATCCGACATTCCCGGCTTGCCCTCGATCTCCCGGATGGCGGCCCGGAGCATGTCGTTCTCTGCTTTCAGGTCTGAGGCTTCCTGATCATAGGTAAGGCCACCTTTCTTTTTGAGGACCGGCCGGCCAGCCTTCAAATCTTCCAGGCGCTTCTTGTTGTCCCTGATCTGGTTATTGAGCCGGGTCTTGGCGGCGTCCAGCGAGGTCTTCCACTGCTCTTCCGGGGTCCGGGATGAAGTGCTGTCAATACCGGCGTCCCGCATGGCCTGCTTGACTTCCCGGGTGAGCGCCCGCACCTCGTCGGATACCGGGTCGCGCTGCAACCCAGTCCGTTGCGGCATCTGGCCGGACAGGGCATCTTCCAGGCTGAGGAAAAGCCGTATCTGGCGCCGCACTTCCCGGAGGGCCTTGTCAATCTCGTCCTGGCTCGGTTTGGATACCTTGCCATAGCCGGATAAAGCTTCTTCCACGTCGCGCTTGGAGAGATCGGGGATGTTCAGTTCATCGAAGATAGTATTGACGACCATCTTAGCGTCGGTGACACCGGCAATGACCAGTTCCTTCGCCATCTCAGCCAGGAGCGCCACTTGATTCGGCCCCAGGAGCATGTTCAACTGTCCCAGGGTGCCCCGGAACTTTTCAGCCAGGCTCTTGAAGTTGGCCATAGCCTCGACCTTGGGCTTTCTCTGTGCCTCGCCTTTCCTTATGGCCCGGTCAATGCGCTGCTCGATGTCTTTGACGCTTTGCTTGACCTTCTTTTCATCCTTGCCCTTCTCGTAGGCTTCAAGTTTTTTGTTGGCCGCCTGGAGCTCCAGGGTAAGGGCAGTCAGCTTTTCCCGCAAGGCGTCAGGCAGTTCGCCGCTCGGGTGAGCCACCCGGGCCCGCTGCAATATCCTGGCGAGAGAATAATCCTGGGTAATGAAATACTGCCGCATACGGAAAGAGGCCGACGTTACCGTACCGGCGTGGGTGACTGCCCGGTCGTTGAGGTCCAATGCGTCGGCAACCACCGCCAGTTGTTGCCGGACGGCCGCAACATCGCCCCCCTCAGTCAGGGCCTTCTCCAGGTCGTCCATGAGGGTTGACTCGGCGTTGTAGAGGCGCATCCGGTCGTACATTAGCATGGCGCCCTCAACGTCGGTGATCGGCGTCTGTTTACCGGAGTGGATCGACTTGGCAATCCTGGCCGCCAGTTCGCGGGGGTCTTGTATGCCCTCGTCCACCAGGCGTTTAGCCTCAGCCGCCCCGGGCTCAACCTGGAAGAGTTCTTTCTGCACAGGGTCCAGACCCCGGACCCGGCGCTCCTCCTCGGTTACGGCGTTCTTGGTGGAGGTCTTCTTGGTTTCCGGTTCTGTCTCAGGGGGCCCCCGTTTCGCCAACTTCTTTTCTTGTTGTCCAATGGGCGAAGCCCGGGGAGGCAAGGTGCTCTTATATTTTAACCTAAGACCGAACACTTTAGCTGGGTCCTTAAAAGCCCGGCTAAGAGAAACGGTCTTCCCATCGGGCATAGATAACGGTATTCCGGCAACGTAATTAGCTGCCAATTCTTCTGCGATTGCGTCTAAAGATAAGGCAGGAAATCCCATTTCAGCATACATGCCTTTAATGCTTTCGGAAAAGTCTTTGAATATCTGGGAATCCCTGTCAATGTCCTCTAGAAGTTTTTTGGCGGAGACATCGTTTTTAGAGATTCGATTATGAAAAACCTCATGGTCTACTACTTGCTTGTAGGTGTAGCCGTAAG
>JBAZPO010000069.1 GCA_041648175.1 Desulfobaccales bacterium
AGCGGGCCGAGGCGCTGGCCAAGATGGACCAGTTGGATAAATCCATGGCCAAAGACCTCACTGCCAGGGAAGCTTCATCCAAAGGCCTTCCGGCTTCGATGCTGAAACGTTACGGCGCTCTGCGGGAACAACGCAGGGGGGTGGCTGTTGTCGAGGCGAGGGACGGCTCATGTCTTGGCTGCAACATGAACCTGCCGCCGCAGCTTTACAACAGTCTGTTTCGCGGTGATGAGCTGATTGCCTGTCCCCACTGCCAGCGGGTGCTGCTGCTCAGGCTTGAAACGAATAACGGGTAGGAAAAGGTTTGGTCGAAGCAGTCAGGATGGCCGCCGCCTGCTTGCGCAGGGGGAGGAAAGTCCGGGCTCCGCAGGGCATGGTGCTGGATAACGTCCAGCGGGGGCAACCCCAGGGAAAGTGCCACAGAGAGCAGTCCGCCCGCTTCGGCGGGTAAGGGTGAAAGGGTGAGGTAAGAGCTCACCGGGTCCGGCGGTGACGACGGATGCCAGGTAAACCCCACCAGGAGCAAGGCCAAATAGGGAAGCGTTAAGGGTGGCCCGCCCGTGCTTCCGGGTTGGCTGCTTGAGGCCGTCGGTAACGGCGGTCCTAGAGGAATGGCCATCACCTGTCGCCGGGTAACCGGCGGCGGGGACAGAACCCGGCTTATGGGCTGCTTCGACCAATTTAATTTTTCAACAGCCTTGCAATCTCTTCAACGGCAAACGGCGCCTCCGTCTGACTTCCGTCTGTCATATTTTTCAACTGGCCTCTTCCGCGCGCCAACTCGTCATCGCCTATGATCAGGGTATAACGGGATCTGAGTTTGTCGGCGCGGCGCAACTGGCTTTTAAGGCTTTTCCCTTCATAATCAATTTCCACGCTGACTCCATCTCTCTGGAGCAGGCACATCAGCCGGAACGCCAGATGCTGGGCCGCCTCGCCCATTGAAGCTATGAACAGGTCGGGACGTTTGCCGAACTCCTTGTCGGCAAGAAGCAGCGCCACCCGCTCCATCCCCATGGCAAAACCGACCCCCGGTAATTGAGGCCCTCCCAGATCGGCAATAAGGCCGTCATATCGACCGCCGGCGGCCACGGCGCCCTGAGCGCCGAGCAGTCCGGTAACCAGCTCAAAAGTGGTGCGAGTGTAATAATCTAGTCCGCGCACCATGCGGGTATTGATGTCATACGCCGTGCCGACAGCGTCCAAATGTCTGCGAGTCATCAAAAAATGCTCGTCACAGGCGCTACAGAGGTGTTCAATCATAGACGGCGCGTCCGCCGTCGCATTCTTGCAGCCAGTGGCCTTGCAGTCAAGGGCGCGCAAGGGATTGGCGTCACATCTGCGGCGGCAATCCTCGCAGAGGGAGTCAAGCCGCGACTGGAGGAACCCCTTCAGTATCTGCCGGTAACGAGGCCGACACTCCGCGCAGCCAAGGGAATTTATCTGCAGTGACGGCTCGGTCAAGCCAAGCTCCGCAAAGAAATGACAGAGCATGGTCAGCACCTGGGCGTCTATTTTTGGATTATTAATGCCGGTAACCTCGGCGCCGATCTGGTGAAACTGCCGGTAGCGTCCCTTCTGCGGTCGCTCATAACGGAACATCGGCCCCATATAGTAAAGTTTGGCAACCGGGTCGGCGGCGTAGAGCTTGTGCTCGATAAAGGCGCGCATTACCCCTGCCGTTCCTTCAGGCCGCATGGTAACGCGGTTATCACCCTTGTCCAGGAAGGAGTACATCTCCTTCTCAACGATGTCGGTGGCGTCCCCGATAGAACGAGAGAAAAGTTCGGTCCTCTCCAGGATCGGCGCCCTGATTTCTGAGAAGCCGTACAGCCCGAAAATCCGCCTGGCAGTGGCCTCTATATGCTGCCATTTCTCAGCCTCGCCGGGCAGTATGTCGTTAAATCCCTTGACTCCGGTAACCGCCACGCTAAATGCGCTCCTTTATCGTACAAAAAGTATTTGAACGTGTATCCATCCAGGCTCAATCGCCTTTATTACGGTCATTGCTGACCATCCGTCCGCTCTTGCGACCGGACAGTGCATATACCACATTCTTGCCGCTAGCCTTGCCGCGGTACATGGCCTGGTCGGCCAGTTCCAGAAGTTCCACCTTGGACCTTGAATTCTCCGGGAAACAGGAGTAGCCCAGACTGGCGGTCAATTTGACTTTCAACCCCTCGGCCACGAGGAAGTCGTGCTGTTCAATGGTGAGACGGATACGTTCCGCAACGACAGCGGCCCCCGCCATGTCGGTCTCGACCAGGATCACGGTGTATTCATCACCGCCATACCGGATAACCGTATCCACGTCCCGCACCGATTTACTTATGAGCATGCCCACTTCCCGCAATACCTTGGTGCCGTTAAGGTGACCGTGGTTGTCATTTACCTGTTTGAAAAGGTCCATATCTAGGAAAATCACCGCTAGAGTTGAACCATACCTCTCGGCCCTTCTAACCTCCCGCTCCATGGCGACTTCCAGGTAACGATAGTTGAAAAGCCCTGTCAGTTCATCCACGTAGAGCAAGCTGCGGGCGGCAGTGTAGCGGGCGGCGTTCTCAAGAGCCAGCGAAGACTGATCGATAATGAAATTGAGGTTCTTGTAGTTGATGTCGGACAAAAATGGCATACCCGGCTCGTTGAAGAGCATGACGACTCCCTGCGGATGGGTTTTAGTCCTGATGAACAGTAACATCGCATCGGACAGGTCACCCTCGATATCGGGACCGCCGCCAAGCCCGGAAGGGAGGAAATTGTTGAGCCGGATAACACTTTCGCCCTTTTCCCCCTGGCAGTTGAAAGTTTCCATGATCGCGCTTCCAAGTCGTGTGCCGAATGCCTCGCTGAAGCCCTTGACATCCTTCAGTATCAGGGTGCTTTCCCCATCGAAAAAGTACCCCAGCCCCTTGTTAACGCCAACCTCTTTGGACAGGACATCCACGACCAGCGAGTAGAGACGCTCCAGGTCCAGACAATTAGCGATGGTCTGACTTACCTGGAGCAGTTTGACAAGACCCTTCAGTTCCTGGTTTTCGTCCA
>JBAZPO010000070.1 GCA_041648175.1 Desulfobaccales bacterium
GCGGGGGAAAATGTCATATACCTTTCGGAGGGACTCTTGGCTCTGCTTCCGGACGGTAGGCAAATAGGCCCCCATGATCAGATTCTCTTCCACGGTCATGGCGGGAAACAGCTTGCGACCCTCCGGGACCTGAACGATTCCCTCTCGGCAAATCCTGTCCGGGGTAAGACCGTTCAGGGGTCTGCCCTCCCAGCTCAGGCTGCCCGCTGCCGGGGGGACCAATCCGGAGATGGTGTTGATCAGGGTTGTCTTGCCGGCGCCGTTGCCGCCGATCAGGGCTACCATCTCCCCGGTGGAGACCTCCATGGACACGCCGCGCAGGGCCTGCATCTGGCCGTAACAGACGGTGAGATTATCAACACGCAGCATAAGCGGCTCCCAGATAGGCGGAGATTACCTCCGGGTGATTGGCCACCTCTTCCGGCGGCCCTTCGGTGATCTTGGTTCCGAAATTCAGCACCATGATGCGGCTGCAGGTGCACATAATAGCCTTCATCACATGTTCGATCATGAAGATCGTCGTTCCGTAAGTATCCCGGATCCGGAAGGTCAACTCAATGGCGTTGCTGATTTCCGTCGGATTCAGGCCCGCAAAGACCTCGTCGAGGAGGAGGATTTCCGGATTGAGGGCCAGAGCGCGGGCGATTTCCAAGCGCTTGCGGTCTTCCAGGACCAGTTCGCTGGGGAGGCGGCGGGCTTTCTCCGTCAATCCCGTAAAGGCGAGGATCTCCATGGCCTTTTCCCTTGCGCCCCTGGCGCCGGCCGTTTTCTTGCGGCCGTAAAGGACACCGGTAGAGACGTTTTCGATGAGATTCAGGCCCGTCAGAGGACGGACGATCTGAAAGGTACGGCCGATTCCCAGGCGGGCCCGTTTGTAGGGGGGCAGATTCGTGATTTTCCGGTCTTCGAAAAACAAATCTCCGCCGTCGGGGGCGTAAATGCCGGAGATAACGTTGAACAGCGTCGTCTTTCCGGAACCGTTCGGCCCGATGAGCCCGACGATCTCGCCGCGGTGCACATCGAAATCGACTTCAGAGAGGGCCGTCAGACCGCCGAAACGCTTTGTTATTTTCTTTCCTTCCAGCATGATCGTTCCTGTAAACCCCATCCCCACCCTGGCCATCCCCTTGTGGGGGGAGGAAAAACTTTCGGTTTGTCCTTATGCGTCGATAATGGCCACCGGCCGGCACCAGCCGGCCGAAGCCCCTTTGATCTTGACGGGAAAGCAGCATACCGTAAAGCCGTGGAGCCGGCCGATGGCTGCGAGATTCGCCATCTTTTCCATATGGCAATACCCCGCTTCGATACCGGCAAAGTGGGCCTCCCAGACTACTTTCGGGTCCCCTTTTTCTTTAAATTCCTGGGCCAGGAAGGGCAGGGGGCGATCCCAGCTCCAGGCGTCGATGCCTACCACTTTTACGCCCCTTTCCGTTAGGAAGAGGGTGCTTTCCCTGGTCATGCCGGGTCCCTTGACGAGATATTGGGGCGTTCCCCAGGCAGCGTCGGCCCCGGTCTGAATGAGCACGATATCGAGGGGCTTGAGCTCATAGCCGATTCTCTCCAGTTCGTTTTTGACGTCTGCCGCGGTAATCCGCTCGCCGTCTCCCTTGTGGCGGAAGTCGAGGAGGACGCCGTCGCTCATGCACCAGGCGAGGGGCACCTCGTCAATGGTAAGGGCGTGTTTTCCTTTATCCTGCGTGGGGTGGTAATGGTAAGGGGCGTCTAAGTGAGTCCCGCTGTGGGTCGTGAGGGTCAGGAATTCCAGCGCCCAGCCGAGTCCGCCGGGTAGCTGGTCCCGGCGGATGCCGGGAAAGAAATTGAGCATCTGCGTTGCCCCCAGCGCATGATCGACGTATTCGATCTTCGGAATCATCATGGGGGGATCGCAGGGGAGCGCCGCTTCAATGGCAATGCTCAGATCGACGAATCGCTTTCCCATTTTCAATTTTCCTCCTTATTTAGACGACGAAGTAAAAAGCTCGAGAGGCAAGGCGCGCAAACCCTGAGGAATGAGGCGGACTTTTTCGTCCGTCGCAGTGACGAAGGGTGGTGCGTAACACAGCATATGGACTTTTTACAATGTCGTTAAAAATTTACCTTGTCTATCCCTTTCAATCCGAGGATCTGCCGCGCTTCCGACGGCGTCGCCGGTTCGATGCCGAATTCCCGGGCGATGCGGACGATCTTGGCCACCTGCTCCGCATTGCTTTTCGCCAACTGCCCCTTTTCGAGATAGAGGTTATCTTCCAGGCCGACCCGGGCGTGTCCGCCCATCATCAAGGAGGTCGTACAAAGGCTGAACTGTGCCTTGCCGGCGGCGCAAACGGAAAACTGAAAATCGCCGATGGCCTTGCGGGCGCTCTCCAGTAGGAAGACGAAGTTTTCGATCGTAGCGGGGATGCCGCCGAGAATCCCCATGACAAACTGGAGATAAACGGGTTTACGGACATGGCCCTTCTCGATGAGGAAGGCCAGATTGTTGATCATTCCGGCATCGTAAATCTCAAATTCCGGCTTTGTTCCCTGGACGGCGAATTTTTCCAGGAACTGCCGCATGGTCAGGAAGGTGTTGGGGAAGATGAAGTCCTCCGTCGCCTGAAGATAAGACTTTTCCCAATCGTAGGTCCAGGTCTGGACGTTATCGGCGATGTGGAAGAGGGCGAAATTCAGGGAACCGGCGTTGAGGGTCGCCAATTCCGGCGACAGGCTGGATACGACCCGCACGCGGTTCTCCACCGGCTCGCCGAGACGGCCGCCCGTCGTGCAGCAGACAACCATATCGCACCGCTTCCTGACCCCTTCGGCAAAGGTCCGGAAGATATCCTGATCGGCGCAGGGGAGGCCCGTTTGGGGGTTCCGGACATGGACATGAGCGACGGCCGCCCCCGCCTCATACGCCCTGACCGCCTCGTCGATGAGTTCTTCCGGGGTGACAGGAAGATGGGGGGACATGCTGGGGGTGTGGATGGCCCCGGTCAGGGCGGCGGTGATAATTCTTTTTTCCATTATGACGGCCAATCTCCTTTCTTATGG
>JBAZPO010000071.1 GCA_041648175.1 Desulfobaccales bacterium
CGCCCTGACTTTCCTGTCGGCGCTGCGGGAGATGGGATACCTTGCCAGGGATCTGACGAAGGAGGAGGTATTCTACACCAGGGCCATCGAAAAGGTTCACAAAGGAAGACATCATTATGATGCGCTATAAGCGGAGGTTACTGCTATGCTGCAGACAATGGAGATAGCGCGGTCCCTGTTCTTCTTCCTCCTCGCCGGATTATGCGAGATTGGCGGAGGATACTTGATTTGGCTTTGCATAAGGGAAGGGAGAGGATTGGCATTTGCCCTGCTCGGTGCGGCAATTCTGGTTCTCTACGGGATCATCCCAACTTTTCAGCCGGCAAGCTTCGGTCGGGTCTATGCAGCCTACGGTGGCATATTCATAGTTCTTTCAATCTTCTGGGGCTGGCAGATAGATCGGATAGCACCTGATAGGTTCGATTTGATAGGCGGCACAATCGCTCTGGTAGGAGTAATAATCATCATGTACTGGTTACGAGCTTGAGCTAATGGAGCTAGGATCTCATTTGGCATCTTGGCCCCATCTTGTTGGAATGCGGCTCTTTGTGACTTCTTTTGTCATCATTAACGGCGCGTTTCATACCTCTGCCAGGATAACCACGTAGTTCTTTCCATAGACTTTGGCGCACTTCGGGCAGGTCGTGTAGAAGAAGTAAGTCTTTGCAGTTCGTCCTTGCCGCAATCCAAACCTTCATTACCACACTCCCACCCGTTCATCCCAGCAGAGGCTCCAGATGACTGCGCCCACACCAAGCATAGACTACGCCGCCCTGAAGTCCGGCGGCATCATCATGCAGAAGGACGAAGATTTCTACGCCATACGCTTGCGATTGCCCGGCGGCTCCATCCTTGCCGACTTGCTTCCCAAGATTGCCCAGGTAGCCAAGAGGTACGGTCGAGGCGAAGTTCGCCTCACCGCCAGGCAGGGGATCGAGATTCCCTGGATAAAGTTCAAAGAGATCGAAGCCGCCCGAAAGGAGCTTGCCGGTGCGGGTCTCACCCTCGGCCCCTGCGGCCCCCGCTTTCGCACAGTGACTGCCTGCCCCGGCCTGCCCGTCTGCCGGAGAGCATTAGCGGACAGCCAGAGCTTTGCCCGGCAGATCGACTGGAAATTCGGCGGCCTGCAGCTCCCCCACAAATTCAAAGCCACCGTCTCCGCTTGCCCCAATGCCTGCTCTCGGCCCATGGAAAACGAGATCGGCTTTTGCGGGAACGCAGAGCCAAAGCTGGAGGAGGATGCCTGCATGGGCTGCGGACTATGCGTGGACATTTGCAGGGAAAAAGCCCTTGTCCTGCAGGATGGAAAGCCGCAGCTCGATGAGACCCGGTGCGTGCTCTGCGCCGACTGCCTGCAGAGCTGCCCTACGGATGCCTGGAAGACCAAAAGAATGGGATATGCCGTCTATGTCGGAGGAAAGAATGGCAGACACCCAACGCAGGGAAAGAAGATCGCCGACTTTGTGGACGAGGAGCAGGGCATGAGAATAATTGAGCGCTGCCTGGACTTCTACCTGCAGCATGGCAATAAAAGAGAGCGGCTAGGCGAAATGATTCGCCGCGTCGGCATGGACGAGTTCAAGGCTGCGGTATTGCCGCAATGAGGAGATGTGGAGCAGGATAATTGTGTCTGGATCTTTCACAGATGAGCAGATAAGACGCTACTCGCGTCAAATAATACTGCCCGAGGTAGGAGGCAAGGGCCAGAAGAAGCTGCTGGCTTCAAAGGTGCTGGTCCTGGGAGCGGGCGGTCTCGGATCTTCGGCCATAGCTTACCTGGCGGCAGCAGGCGTGGGAACCCTGGGGATTGTTGACAACGATATCGTAGAAGTAAGCAATTTGCAGCGCCAGATCATCCATGGCGGCAATATCGGCCTCTCCAAAGCGAAATCTGCAGAGAACTTCGTTCGAAGCCTCAACAGCGATGTGGATGTCATAACCTACCAGGAGCGTTTCGGCGCTGACAACGCCGGAAACATCGTCCAGGAGTATGATTTCGTGGTCGATGGAAGCGATAACTTCCCCACTCATTATCTGATAAACGACGCCTGCGTTTTGGAGAAGAAACCCTGTTCTCACGGCAGCATCCTCCGTTATGAAGGGTATGTTACTACTACAATTCCGCAAAAAGGTCCATGCTACCGCTGCATATTCAAAAAGCCCCCACCGCCGGGACTGATTCCAAGCTGCCAGGAGGCAGGCGTCTTCGGCGTGCTGCCCGGCATCATCGGTACCATCCAGGCCTCAGAGGTTCTGAAGTACATCCTGGGAATCGGCGAGCTGCTGGCGGGTAGATTGCTGTGCTTCAATGCCCTGGATATGAGTTTTTTTGAAGCGGCGGCTGAGAAAAGGATGAATTGCGCCGTCTGTGGAGACCGACCCGATATCACCAGGATCGAGCAAAAGAACTACATGGAAAATAGGCTGGAGGAGTGCGGGCTGTGACCGAGGAGCTTGATCTGAGGGGCGAGGTCTGCCCATACACCTTTGTCAAGACCAAACTAAGACTGGAGGAGCTGGACAGCGGACGGGATCTGATCATCCTGCTGGACGACTCCGCCGCAACGGCAAACGTCTCCAAGAGCCTGCGTAGTGAGGGTCATGAGATCCTGGATCTGAAGGCCATATCTGGTGAAGTTTGGCGGATAGTAGTTAAAAAAGCCTGAATCAACAGATCAAAGCCGAAAGTAGAAGTGGCATTTAAGTTAAAGATGAGAAGGAGGATAAATGAGATTGTGGCAAACATTTTTATCATTATGGCTCTTCATTTTCATGTCAACTAGCTTCGCATTGTGCCTGATCTCAGGAATGACCCTGTCCATGCAGATGGAATGCTTGCATTCAGGCACTTCCGCCTGCTCGATGCATGGAGAAGACTGCTGCTTGACCGAATCGGGCAAAGCTCGCGTTAGAACGGTGGAGAGGGCTCCTACATCAGTTTCGCGCG
>JBAZPO010000072.1 GCA_041648175.1 Desulfobaccales bacterium
ATTCCTATGACGCGCCTGCAATTACGCTCACCCGGTCGGGTTCAATGCGGTGCAGAGCACATAGAGAATGACATCCCTCTCTTTAGGTTCGGCCCTTCGGCAGGGTAAGTCTTCCGGCTCTCTATGTCGGCTTGTTTCCAGCCACCACACTGCTATGAGTGGTGACGTCCTTGCCTACTATGGCTTTTGCTGACTCCTGCCCGGTCACCCGGCATGTTGCCATGCAAGGCGCAGCTTCCAAACATCGAAAGCAGCAAAGCCGGGCAGGTCTCCCCGGATAAGAACGTGAACTGTCGCTACACAACCGCAGCATTTACCATTTCTCCTGAATCCATGGGACTTCGTCATGTCGTGCTGACTTGCCCGGATGATGGCCTTGTATGCTGTTTCTGTTCGTCGGCTCATAGCTTTGCGCTCCGGCTTCCTCCAGACCCCTCCTCGCGGAGACGCCCTTGCCTTCGGCTAGTACTTGGTTGACCCTGTCTCACGACAGTGACTGGATTCTTGTACAGGGGACTTGCACCCCATAAGTTCACGCCCATGACGGGCGTACACCATCTCTTCCAGTGGAGCGCAAAAAGCGCCCGCCCGCTGAAGAGTTAGGCACAAGGGGAAAAATAACGCATGGAAAGTTGGCTATCAATTATCGGATCGTTGGTATCTATTGGAGGTGCCATATGGGCATATATCCAAGCCCGACGTTCGCGCTCTTTCGCCGAGCAGGCAAAAGCAGTAAGAGATGAACTTGTCGAAAGAAGAAAAGTTATTGAAGTTTCAAAAATACATACTGAGACAACAAGAGTTCTTCGCTTAGTCTCAAACATTGGCCCAACATGCACCCCTACGTCCATAAAAACAATAAAATGCCATGAAATAGCGAAAACTATTCCTGATCTACATCTTTCAAAAGAAGCTTTTTTTCGCGCTAGAAACTGATTGAGCGCAGGATATCGAAAGGGGAGTGCCAGCAATGTGGGAAACATCTGCCTGTCGGATCACAAGCATGTCCCTTCTGCGGGTTTTCGCAGTTTAAGCCTTGTAGCAATTGCAATAATCTTATGCATGTTCATGGGAAGTATTGCCGGGGGTGCGGGAAACCGTCAACAGACTGAGCCCCATCATCAAAGCTGCATCTCACTGCATAGAATGGCAAAAATGCTGAACCACGGGGTGCTGCGGAGTAAGCCCATGACTCGAAACGATACTGCCTTCGGAGCCTTAGGCGGCGAGCAGTTCTTTCAAAGCTTCCGGATTCTTGATAGCAATGGCAATAAGGGACTTCGCCGCGCCAGACGGAGTACGACGGCCTTGCTCCCACTCTTGGAGAGTTCGGAGAGAAACTCCGAGCATATGAGCGAACTCGCTTTGAGAAAGACCAATCTTGAGACGGGCTGACGCCAGGGGAGAAACATCTATAGTGGAAACTCGCCCGACCCTGCCGGCTTTTATGTCCCGCACAGCTTGGAGCAGTTCCTCGCCAATGTTACGTTTCGCATCGCGTTCGAGCAGTTTTTTTTCATCGAGTGGCATGTTCCATCTCCTCTTTGAGGGTTTTGAGAATGTGACCGGGAATACTGTCGATAGCGCTCTTGGCATAAATCAGAAGCAACCAGATTTCTCCGGATTCAGTCCGGGCAAAATAGAGGACTCTGACACCGCCGCTCTTGCCGGTCCCCCGACGGCTCCAGCGCACCTTACGAACCCCACCGGAGCTGCGCACCATATCGCCCGTATCTGGATTGGCGGCAAGAAATGCTTGAAAAACCCCGTACTCGTCGTCGCTCAGGTAATCATGAACCTGCTTCGTAAACAGTGGCGATTCGACAAAAGTAATCATGCACCGATTATACGGCAGTGACGTATAAAGTCAACCGACAAATTTGGAAAAACTAGAGAAATTTTCAACCAAGCGCAGCAGCGGTGAACCCGCTGTGCTCTCAGCCCGGTACAAGCAAGAGCTCGGCAGAGGGGGGAAAACCGCAAGGATTTTTCAGTTGATCTGTGGTAAGGTTTGAAGGATTTTATGGTTATATCCGACCTCGGCATAATTGAATTCACGAAGGCTTACGCCATCCAGGAGCGGCTGTCGGCGGAGGTAGCCGCGGGAACGGCGGATGAGACACTCCTGCTTCTGGAACATCCGCCGGTCTACGTCACAGGCAGCGGCGGCCGGACGGAGAACATACTCGATCCGGACATCCGGGTAATCCGTACAAACCGCGGCGGTGACGTGACATGGCACGGGCCGGGTCAACTGGTGGGGTATCCGATCATCGATCTGGCCAGGCGTGGCAGAGACCTGCACCGCTACCTCCGATTTCTGGAAGAACTGTTAATCGCGCTGGCTGCCGACTTCGGGGTGACCGCCTCGCGGGTGGCGGGACTGACGGGGGTCTGGACGGACGAGGGAAAGCTTGCCTCCATAGGGGTCGGCGTCAGGCGCTGGGTGACCATGCACGGCTTCTCCTTCAACGTGGCGCCCGACCTGTCGCCATTTTACAAGATCAACCCCTGCGGCATCCGATCGTGTTCCGTTGCATCCCTGGCCGGGATCAGCGGGTCGCCGCCGTCAATTGTGGAGGTCAAGGAGCGGCTGGCGGAGCGGTTTGAGCCGCTGCTGGCGGACCGGCTCCCCTTTGTGGAAAAGCAGACCCCGGCAATAAGCATATCTGTCTGCAATTGAATGCAAATAATAAGGAATAAGGAGGCTGACGTGGCAAAAGAGAAATGCAGGTTACCGGTGGAAAAGCTTCGTTGGGTGTGTGACCCATCCAGTTTCGACTTTCGCACAACGGCTGAACTTCCCGACCTTGTGGGGAGCATTGGCCAGGAGCGGGCGCTGAAATCGATCGACTTCGGTCTCGGAATGACCGAGGACGGCTTCA
>JBAZPO010000073.1 GCA_041648175.1 Desulfobaccales bacterium
GAGTGCGAGCAAAAGGATCTCCGGCGGGCACTGGATGCAAATAGCTGGAAGAAGATCGTAATCGAGACCATCTTCTACTGCAAGAGATGCGACAACTACTGGAGCGATGGCCTGGTGGAGAAGGGCTACAAGTAAACAGTCCACAAACTCCGCCCCCAGATTCATTCTATGATCTATCTTTATTACAGCGAAAAATTCCAGGCCTATAACTTCGGCCCGGAGCACCCCTTCAATCCGGCTCGCTTGATGCTGGCTTACAAGCTCATGGAGGAAGAGGGCCAAATTGACGACCTCACCTGCAAGGTCGAGCCGCAGCCTGCAGGCGTTGGGGATTTACAGCGCGTGCATACTCCTGAGTACATCGCCTCAGTGAAGGCGGAAGAGCCTGATTTGGCCTTTGGCCTTGGCAGTGATGACACACCCGTATTTCCCGGCATTTACGAGGCATCGCGGCTGCTGGCAGGCGGCAGCATCGATGCAGCGCGACGCATAATTGCCGAGGACTGCAGCGCCTTCAACATAGGAGGTGGCCTGCATCATGCCATGCCCTCCCAGGCCTCGGGCTTTTGCGTCTTTGACGATCCGGCGCTGGCGATTTGTGTCCTGAAAGAGCGCTTTGAAAGAGTTCTTTACATCGACATCGACGGCCACCACGGAGACGGAGTGCAGCAGATCTTTTATGAGGACCCCGATGTGCTCACCATTTCCATACACGAGTCGGGCCTGTATCTTTTTCCCGGCACCGGCTTTATCGATGAGATCGGTGCTGGCCCGGGCCTGGGCTACAGCGTGAACATACCCATGCCCATGTACGCCGGGGACGAGGAATACCGGCACGCTTTTGAGGAGATTGTGCCCAGGCTCTTTGAATGGTTTGAGCCGCAGGTGGTGGTGGCGCAACTGGGCGTGGACACACACTACTCAGATCCACTGACCACTTTGAATATGACCCTTGCCGGGTACACCCACCTCGTGCGCCGCATCATCGAGCTGACCGGGCAGCATGCCGGCGGCAGGCTGCTGGCTTTAGGCGGGGGCGGCTACAACATGGAAGTGGTGCCCGTGGCCTGGTCCAGCGTCCTTCATCTCATGAGGGGCGAGAGTCTGCCTGAGTATTTGCCGCCCTACTGGGTAGAGCTTTTCATGAACCTGGTGGAAAGAGAGCCGCTGGCGCCGCCGGACATTGAGATTAAGGTGGGCAGGGAGACGAAGAAGAGGATCACGGCGGAGCTTGAGCTGGCAGTGCAAGGATTGAAGAAAAAGGTAAACGAGATTCATAAGGTGTTTTAATCACGGCTCGTTCTCGTTATCCCCTTCAGTCATTGCCGATAAGCTGCCGAGGTATTGCCGATATTTTGCCGATAAACTGTAGGTTCTGGCGTGGCGGGAGGGATTTGCTACCTGCATCCATCCTTAACCCAATCCGTTAGAAGGTTTCTGGCCATGCGCTCGGACAGGCCCAGCTCCCCGGCCACCTCGGATGTGGTGAGAATCTCCTTCTGGGCGAAGAGGCCCAGGATCCTTCGGGCGCGGTGGTCGAGGCGGCCTAGGGCGTTGGGCTTCGCGGGTGTTCCATTCTCAGCACACTTCTGGGCCCTCTGCCTGACAGCCTGGAAGACCTCCGCTAAAGTGGAGATGAAGTATTCCAACCAGGCGGTAAGATCAGCCTCGCTTCTGCCGAAGTAGTAGTTGTGATGAGGATGGACCGTCAAAGCCCTGTAGTAGCCCGGCAGGTTGAGGGCATAGTGCTCCTCCAGGGAGAAGAAGCCGCCCAGGTCGTAGCCGCCTTTGTGGAGAATGAAGGTGGCGAGGAGACGTGCCGTGCGGCCGTTGCCGTCGTAATAAGGGTGTATACAGTCACAAACTGGTAGTGGACCAAGCCGGAAATGATGGGGGCGGGCAGCCCTGATCTCTATGCCTCATTAGCTCAATCCACCAGCGAGGCCATGAGATCTGGTATATCTTTTGCTTCGGGCGGCAGATAGATCAAAGCGCCTGTTGCCGAGTTCTTGATGGCGTTCTGGCCGTCCCGATAGGCAGTGGGCTTTGCCCTGGGGCCGCGTTCCACCAAGGCATGCAGTCTCTTGATCAGATCCTCGCTGAGAGGCTTTTTCTTCCTGGCCCACTCCACCACGCGCAGGAGGGCGTTCCAATAGTTTCGTACCTCGGAGACGTCCCTTTCCCGGCCGGAGATTTCGGCATGCTCGTCGGCTTGGCGTGGCCTCTTTACCTGCCATCCATCACATATGAACGGGCAGTCTTTCTCCACCTTAGAGATGGCCGTAGCAAGCATGTAGCTGGCAGGAAAGGCGTTTCGCTTTTATGGTAAAATGAAAGGTAGACCCGTCGCCTTCGCGGCTCTCTGCCCATATCTGCCCGCCCATGAGTTCAACCAGTCTCCGGCTCGTTGCCAACCCCAGACCGATCCCATGATACTTGCGCGTCAAAGAATCATCCACCCGACTGAAGGATTGGAAGAGACGATCCCGCTTGTCATTGGGAATCCCAATACCAGTATCTACGACCTTGAAATGAATCAAATCATTGGTGTCAGAAGAAACATGAATCGCAACCCTGCCCCGCTCAGTGAACTTTATTGCATTTTCCAGCAGATTATTCAGGATTTGCCCGAGCCTTTTCGGATCGCCGATAACGACCGCAGGTACGTTCTCATCTATGCTGCAAGCCAGATTCAAACCTTTTGCAGATGCTGCCGAGGAAAACATCGAAAAAGCGGATTCAATGCAATGATATAGATTAAATGGCATAGTTTCAAGCCTAATCATTCCGGCTTCAATCGTTGAAAAGTCGAGTATATTTTCCACGAGGGTTAGCAGATCTTCCCCACTATTCCTTATGATATCAACCAGGTCTTTCTGC
>JBAZPO010000074.1 GCA_041648175.1 Desulfobaccales bacterium
GTCCCGTGAACCTTCGGGGAAAATGCAAGTCCGGGCACCTCAGCCCGCTTGATGCTGAGATCCTTTTCGGTGATCTCATCCCTGGCTACCAGGGTGGCCCGCCGGATCACCGACCGGAGCTGGCGGACATTCCCCGGCCAATCGTAAGACATCAACGTCTCCACCGCTGCGTCGGTAAAGCCGGCGATTATCTTGTTCAGCTCGATGTTGGCCAAATCCAGAAAACGTTTGGCCAGATAGGGGATATCTTCTTTGCGCTCTCTGAGGGCCGGCACACAGATGGTAAATTCACTCAGGCGGTAATAGAGATCCTTTCTGAAGGCGCCGTTCGAAGCCATCTCGAGCAGGTCTTGGTTGGTGGCCACAATGAGCCGGATATCAACAGGTACGGACTTGTTTCCTCCCACCCGATAGAGCTTCCGGTCCTAGATGACCCGGAGAACCTTCGCCTGGGAGCCGAGAGGCATGTTTCCGATCTCATCCATGAAAAGGGCGCCGCCGTGGGCCGATTCAAATTTGCCCGCCGTCTGACGATCCGCCCCGGTGAACGATCCCTTTTCATGCCCAAACAGTTCGCTCTCCAGGAGGTTCTCCGGGATGGCCCCGCAATCCACCGCCACAAAGGGCGCTTCCGCCCGGGCGCTGTCCCCGTGAATCGCCCTCGCGACAAGTTCTTTGCCCGAACCCGTTTCGCCCATGATGATCACAGAAAAGTCAGACTTTGCCACCCGGTGAACATCGGCCGTGAGGCGGCCGATGTTGTCGCTCGGTCCCATGCTCTCGATAAGACTGAAGTTTCCTTTATAACGATCATTTATGGATTTGAGGTTTCTTCTTAATTTTCCTTCTGCCAGAGCGCGGCTGGTAACCCAGACCACCTCGTTATTGTCGAAGGGTTTGGCAAGATAATCGTAGGCCCCTTCCTTCATGGCCTCCACGGCTTGGTGAGTATCCGCATACGCCGTAACCAGCACTACCGGAAGATTGTCATCGATCGCCTTGATTTTTTTGAGGACATCCATGCCGTTGAGACCCGGCATGCGAACATCCAACAGCACGGCATCAGGGATATCGGAACAGATCTTCTGCATCGCCTGCTCGCCATCCGCGGCCGTGATGACCACGAAACCTTCCTTTTCCAGGATGTTGCTCAGGATCTCACGGATTTCTTCTTCATCATCGGCAACCAAGACGCGCGATTTACGCTCAACCATATTGTTTTCCCCTTTCTCGGGATGATGAACTCGCAGAAATTCTCAAATACCCATTTTCTGTCATTCCGGGCTTGACCCAGAATCCCGGAAAAAACTCTGGATTCCCGCTCCCGCGGGAATGACGACTTCATGCGAAGCCGTCAAAGGACGGTTCATGGGATTGGATACCTCCATATCTTCCGGCAGGAGTGCAGAAATGTTGTGCAGCATGCCCAAGAAAAGGACGCCTGTCTCCCCCGTCTGCAGGGTCTGGTCGATCCTTGCCGCTATAAATTCATCCCGTTTTTTGAGGAGAAGGTCGCTTGCCGCTTTCTGCCTGACTTCGATCGCGATAGCGTCTTTGACATCCCCGGTTTCGAGAATCCTTTTGATGAGATTATATTCTTCGATCAGCAGTTCCGCGGATTCCGTGCCCATGACTGTCGCCCCTTTTTCCATCAGGCGGACCAGGATCTGGTGGTTCGGGCTCCCCTTCTTTGCCAGTTCCGTAACAATATCCAACTCCTTGCCGCAAACGGGCAGGCCATCCTGGTAAACGCGGGTTTGAGCATAAGAAAGGGTAAGTTTATTGAGAATGTTTTCCACATCAGACCAGAAACGTTTGACAAGATTGACCTTCTGCCGCCAGACCCGCTCGCCGAACTTCTGAAGGGTTACCTTTCTGATCGATTCACTGAGGGCGCCCATGTCCGCCTGGCTGTGAACAATGGGGAAGTACAAAAGTGTTCGTGAGGTCATGGATTCTCCGATCGGATCAGCGAATATGGAATCGTCTCTATGGAAATATTTCCATAATATATGGAATCCGTTCCAGCATATCAAGTATTTCCCGGAACGCAACGGCATGAGTAAACACATGAATAAACCATCCCCGCCGCAAGCAGCGGGGTATTAATCTGAGGGTTCCATGTCCGATTCGCAGCAAGCTGCGGGGAATACAACCCGAAACGAAATTTAATGCTTAGAATCGGTCCTTATCGTCGTTTATAAGCTAAGTTCCGCATGACGACTCGCCGATATATCGCATGAACCATGCCTCTACGGCTTCATGGATGGTAAAGGGGCAATTCAACGATTAAGGATCCCCCCCCCATGTCATTGTTTTCCGCATGAATCGTTCCGCCATGTTCCCGGATGATGCCTTTAGAGACGGACAAACCCAATCCCGTGCCTTTTCCGGGATCTTTCCTGGTAAAGAACGGCTCAAAAATCTTGTCCAATTCTCCCGCAAGGATACCATGACCGTTGTCGGCGACTGTCAAAATAATAGAATGACCTTTCGAGGAATCCTCCGGATGATAAACGGTAATGATCAGTCGTTTTACCTGGTTGCCCGTCATCGCGTCGCAGGCGTTGAGGATAAGATTGACCATCACCTTCACCAATCTGTCTCTTTCCATTTTTACAGGGATGACCTCCAACGGGGGATAGTACTCGACCTGGACATGATCCTCTTTTCTCCTGAGCTCCGTCATTTGCAGACCCGCTTCGATGACACGGCGGAGGTCGCCGCCGACAAGCAGACTTGGCTTTTTGGCGGAGGATTGAAGCAAATCATGGCTGATCTTGGCGATCCTTTG
>JBAZPO010000075.1 GCA_041648175.1 Desulfobaccales bacterium
TGGTGTTGCTGATTGTAAAAGTTCATATTGCCTCCTTTTTTCGTTAAGGGTTGAGTCTTGGATAACTCTTTATATTCTTCACGATTAAAGGAGGCAACCAACAGAATTTGGTTTTGTTGGAACTGAGCCTCTCAATAGCCCACGGAAACATAAAAACTAAATTCTGCTGGTCAGTCCTGACAACTTATTGTACTGGCGGAAAGGCCATAACTATTATCAATTCGCTCAAGCCGACGCCGAGTAGCTGCGGTTTTGTCCAGCAAACGCGGTGACAGACGCGGCTCCGTTCGCCCAACCAAAATGATGCCTTGACATCACGCTGCATGATGCTATTATGACATTATGAGAACAACACTTATCATAGACGACGATGTCCTGGACAAAGCGAAAGCCGTTGCGGCAAAGCTCCGTGCGCCCTTTCGGCGCGTGGTTAATGAGGCGCTGCGCACCGGATTGCAGATAGTTGAAGATACGCCGCCGCGAACTCGATCCTATCACACCCGTCCCCACAAGATGGGGCTGAAAGCCGGGAGGAATCTGGACAACATCCAGGCGCTCCTATCTCAGATCGAGGGGGAAGATCACCGGTGATCCTCGTGGATGCCAACGTCCTCTTGTATGCCGAAGACCAACAGAGTTCTCACCATGTGATGGCACGCGAATGGGTGGGATGCTCAGTTGTCTGGGGTCTCGCCAGTGTGCCTTTGCTGGACCGTCCTTGGTGCGTTCATCCGTATCGGCACGAATCCGCGCGTCTTTGAGCACCCCCTGTCTCTCGATCAGGCGCTCTCTCGTGTGCAAAGCTGGTTGGATCAACCCTGCACGCGCATTATTCATCCTACCGACCGGCACTGGATCGTCTTTCAAAAAATGTTGACCGAAGGCCAGGCCGTCGCAAACCTTGTGACCGACGCGCACCTGGCCGCTCTGGCTAGTGAACACGGCTGTGAGTTGATCTCCACCGATACCGATTTCTCACGCTTTCCTGGGATCAAGTGGAAAAACCCATTGAAGTAACTAACATTCTGGCGAACCATCGCTTCCACCGTACGTTTTTGCCGGGGCGGCAAAAACGCCGGTGAAGCGTGCCGATGGCTCGGACGCTTCGCGCCGAGCCATCGGCGCGGCTGATTGCCATCCGCTTTTGTCCTGGCGCTTCGCGCCAGTCCATCAAGCGGCTGCAGCGGGCAGCCGTCCCCGCGAGCAAGCTCGCGTGTACGTCAGCCGCTGATCCGCAGCGCCGTTATGCCCCCCCGTGCCGAAGGCGGTGCGGGGAGTCAAATCGCGGTGAATCCTGCTTGACAATATGTAATCGAACGATTACACTTCTGCAATGTTCTCGATTAAGCCTTTGCCCGAATTCACCGAATGGCTGGACGGCCTGTCCGATGTGGCGGTGCGCGGGGTGGTGGTGGCGCGCATAAGCGTCTGGAGCGCGGCTTGATGGGGGACGTGGAACCGGTTGGCGGGGGCGTGTTGGAGCTTCGTATTCATGTGGGCGCAGGCTGGCGCGTGTATTTCGTGCAGCGCGGCGCGCAGGTGATCGTGTTGCTCGCAGGCGGATCCAAGCGTACCCAGAAAACCGACATCAAGCGCGCCAAGGCACTGGCTGCGCGGCTGGATTGATTGAAGGAGACAACAATGACCCAACGCATCAAGGTGGCAGACCTGCCCGAGTTCGACGCAGCGCCGTATCTCGACAGCAAGGCGGCGATTGCGGCCTATCTGACGGACATTCTGGAGGCGAATGATCCGGCCTTGCTGGCGGCCGCATTGGGCGACATCGCCCGGGCGCGCGGCATGAACGAGATCGCCAAGGCATCTGGTCTCACCCGCGAAGCCCTGTACAAGGCGCTCAGGCCCAATGCGAAACCGCGCTACGACACCATCGCAAAGGTTTGCGGGGCGCTGGGGGTGCGGCTGGTGGCGCAGGCGATTCATGTTTGAGCCTTCGCTGTCAAAGGCATAACACGGCGGTCAAGCGGACGGCGGAAAAGCACCGCCGCCGCTTACCAGCCCGTTGGCCCCATAAAATAGAACCATTCATTCGTGGCTAACGTCTGACAACACGTCTGGCTTTTGCCATTGACGTGCCGAGCGGCTACACGTATAGTACACGTATAGAGGAGGTATGCCATGCAGAAGAAATTGACCATAACTATTGATGAAGAGGTTTATGAGGGGCTCCACAAGACCATCGGCCCCCGAAAAATAAGCAGATTTGTCCAGGAAATAGTCCGCCCACACGTAGTGCGCCCAAACCTCGATACGGCCTACGCTGAAATGGCCAAGGACAAGAGGCGGGAAAAGGAAGCCGCGGAATGGGCCGAGATTACCCTTTAATATTTATTAGAAAAGAGCCAACAAGGCAATCCAATCGGCTCGTTACTGACGGGTAAGAAGGCCTCCGCTCATAACTGATTTTGATGGTCACCCGTTCAGCCTCTCGCGGAATTCATCAGGGGTAAAACGGTATTCCTGAGTACCGTAGCACTCGACGGCAAAGGAAGCGCATACACTGCCCATTCGGGCGCATTGCTCAATGTCCTTGCCCTGGACAAGGCCGCTGATCAGGCCACCCCTGTAGGAATCGCCGGCGCCTGTCGGGTCCTCTACCTTTTTTGCCTTGACGGGGAAAATGCCGATTTCAGAGTCCGGCATGGAAACCTGTGAACCCAGCTCTCCGAGGGTCGTGATGATCGTCCCGGCCAGCCCCAGCAGGGCTTCCTTGTTCAAGCCGGTCTTGCTGATGATCAGGTTCAACTCGTAATCATTGACGATGA
>JBAZPO010000076.1 GCA_041648175.1 Desulfobaccales bacterium
TAACCAGGTCCTTTAGACTATCCTTGTTCCACATCATCTGCCCCTCCCTTTGGGTGGCAAATCTGGGGACTGGCTACAGGTTACAATTCCATAATTCTCTCGGTCGGATTTTCCCGTAAAATCATCAGGGTAAGATAGTCCCGGATCTTGCGGGTGATGAGAAAATGATGGCGGACGAATTCTCGGGCCATCTTGCCCATGCGCCGGGCCATTTCCGGCCGGTGCAGGAGATAGCGGATACGAAAGGCGCAGCCCTCCGGAGAATGGACCAGAAACCCGGTATTATAATCCCGGAGCTGCAGCACAATACCGCCCACCGCGCCGCCGATAACCGGTTTGCCCTTCCACATGGCTTCGGTGACGGTGAGACCGAAGCCCTCCCGGGTGGATTTTTGGACAATGATGTCTGAGGCCCGCTGCAGGGCATTGACTTCATGGTGGGCGTCCGGCGGCAAGAGGAGGATCTGGATATCCGGCTCATCTTTGGCGGCCTCCATGACCTCGGCAAAAATGCGGGGCCCTTCCGGATCATCGATGGCTTCCCCGCCAGCCAGAACCAGCTTACAGGGGGTATGGCGCCGCACCATGCGAAAGGCCTGGATTACTCCCACGGGATCCTTAAAGGAATCAAAACGGGAAACCTGCAGGATGATGGGCTTATCCCGTTCGATGCCCAGTCGATCTAAAACTTCCTGGACTTGGGCGGTGCTCAGGTCCCGGTTCTTTTCGCTCAAAGGGTCGATGGAGGGGCGGATGAGATACTGGGGGTGGGGCAGATTCTGGGCGAACTGGGACATGGAGAACACCGAGGCCTCATATTGGCTGACGATCTCCTGCAGGAATTTCCAGACCCGGCGCTCTGGCCGGGAGGCATCGATGTGGCAGCGCCAGATCCAGTGTTTGGCCTGGGGACGGAGAAAATTAATCAGATAGGCGGGCTGAGGGTCATGCACCAGGACAAAATCTGATTCCCAGGTAAACTTGCGGGCGTTCTCCCGATTAATCTCCCGGTAATGATCCAGCATGTCGGGGGAGAGATCTACCTTATAGCCTTGCAGGGCATTATGCATCGCCTTGGTGATCTCAAAGAACTCCTGATCTCCATGGATCACTTCCCATTTGACATCCAGCCCTAACTGTTCCAGTAAGGGGACGGCCCGGTCTAGAATTTCTGCCACCCCGCCCCCGGTACGGGTGGAGTTGATGTGGACAAATCGCCGGGGCCCCAGGCGCGCCGCCAAACGCTGGAGCTGATCGATCACTTCCTGGCCCACGATGGGGGCATAATCATTGAGTCCGATCACAGAGTTCTCCCAGATGTTGATGAATCAACCCTAAAAGAGTGTTGCGGATTTCTGTCAAGCTGTAGAAGTAAATATCGATGCCCCGGATGGCGGCGACCAACTTCGGCAGACCGAAGTTGGTCTCAATCCAATAGGAAAAGTCGTCAACATTGCGCACCCCCAAACGCCAGCGGGCTTCAAAAAAATGATAAAATAAGGAATCCAAACCCACTTTACGCAGGCTCTCACAGAACTCCAGTAGGGTATGGGCGCAAATATGGGAGTTCATCACCACGGTGGAGGCCTCACAGAAATGGAACTCAAACCCGTACCGAGCCCAGGGGATATATTGGATATCCCAGAGATACTCCTCCAGAATATCCACAACGGACTGGCGTAACTGGGTCAGATTTTCATAGTCAAAGGGGTCAAAGGAGCTGAGCTTCTCGGCCAGCTTGGCGTCTTGTAAGTCGTTGGCGGCCCACCGGGCAAACTCGTTGGGATATTCTTCCGCCGATTGGGTGATGGCCAGGCGGGACTGAAAGATATGATAGTAGAGGACCGATTCGTCAAGCTCGCGGAGGGCCTGAAGCAACTCCCGGAGATTAACCGCCTTTTTCCCGATGGGCATGGGCATGAGAAAATATTCCCGGAACCAAAAAGGATTCTCAGCCGGCTGATCTAAACTAATTTTCACGGTTTCTCCTCCCCCTGGGTTGCGAGCAGGGCCAAAAAATCCCGCACCTGCGCTGGGTTCTTTAGAAAATGGGTGGCCTTGGTAGGCTGCTCTTCGTCTCCCACTTTGAAAGATAGACCTTGTTCCTGAATCACTGCAAAAACACTTTCATCAGTAGTATCATCCCCTATATACAAAGGAAAGTATCCAACAAAATCAGAAGATAGCAAGATCCCCTGAATCGCCTCACCCTTGTTTACTCCGTAGGGCAAGACCTCCATCACCTTTTTCCCTGGAAGAAGCTGGTAGGACCCAGACTCAACTATATGTGCCTTCCAGGTTTCTATAATCTTTAAGAGTTGATCTTCCTGTCCTGGAGAGACTTGCCGGTAATGGAGGGCAAAACCCTGGGGTTTGTCTTCGATCCACCAGCCGGTAAAATGCTCCAAAAGTCCGGACAACTGTTTTTTCCATCTAGAAATCTCTTCTGAGCCAGATTCCCCGCTGATTAAATTCAAGGGCTTTCCGGCAATCAGGCCTTCTCCTCCATGGGAGCCAAGATAATTAAGTCCAGGGATGGGCAATAATTTAAGTAAATTTTGCAGAGGTCGCCCAGAGACCACCACCACTGCATAATCGAGCCGATTAATGAGGCGGGCCAGTAGTCGCAAAAGCCCAGGGGTAGGGTGGGCCAACTCGGGACGGGGGGCAATCTCTACCAAGGTGCCATCGTAGTCCAACAGTAACAGGAGCTTTCGCCCTTGCCTACGGCCTTGCACCATTCTCGCAAAGAAGTCAACTGCAAGCA
>JBAZPO010000077.1 GCA_041648175.1 Desulfobaccales bacterium
CTCTTCCTCCGGGAAGGTGATGACGTCAAGATAAAAATGGCCGACCAGGAGGTTATCGGGGTGGAGGTTTCCGATTTTGCGAACTTGAAAGTTTCCCAGACGGTTCCGGGGTTCAAGGGTGATACGGTACAGGCCACCCGTAAACCGGCGACCCTGGAAACCGGCGCGATGGTGCAGGTGCCCCTCTTTATCAATGAGGGCGACACCATCAGGGTTGATACCCGCACCGGAGAGTATGTAACAAGGGTGTAATTATGAAAACGGAAGAATTGAAATCATTTGTGGATTTCATGAAAGCGCACGGTCTGCTTATCCTTTCTGTGGAAAAGCCTGATTTCAAGTTGTATCTGGTTAAAGAGGGCGCCGAAAATCTGGTCTCCGCGTCTGCCGCCATTGCCCGCCATAGCCTTGGCGAAGGCGGGACGGTTGCAGCTGGCTTAACGCCGGGAGCAGCGTTGGAACCGGCCGTGAACAAAAATGCGGTTTCCGTAACCTCTCCGTTGGTGGGTACCCTCTACCGGGCGTCGGCGCCGGGCGCCGCGCCATTTGTAGAGATCGGTCAGGAGGTCAAGGTCGGTGACACTCTTTGCATCGTGGAGGCGATGAAGGTGATGAACGAAATCAAGAGTGAAGTCAATGGAAAGGTCCTTGAAGCCAAGGCTGAAAACGGCAAACCGGTGGAATTTGGACAGGTTCTCTTCCTGATTGAAAAGCCGTGATTAAAAAGGTACTCATTGCCAATCGGGGAGAGATTGCCCTGCGTATCTGGCGCGCCTGCACGGAATTAGACATTCCCTGCGTCATCGCTTTTTCCGAGGCGGACCGAGATAGCATGACGGTACGGGTGGCCCGGGAAAAAATCTGCATCGGACCGGCTTCCAGTCTGGAGAGTTATCTCAACATCCCCTCCATCCTTTCCGCGCTTGAAGTCACTGGCTGCGACGCGGTCCATCCCGGCTATGGTTTTCTGTCCGAAAACGCATTTTTTGCGGAAATATGCGAGGACAGCGGTATAACCTTTATCGGCCCGACCGCCGAAAATATTCGGCTGATGGGCGACAAAGCAACGGCTCGGCGCAACGCCGCTCAGGTTAAGGTCCCGATTTTACCCGGCACTATTTCGCCCCTACAAACTAAAGAAGAGGCGGTACGCCTGGCCCGGAAGGTCGGTTTTCCGATAATTCTGAAGGCGTCCGGCGGCGGCGGCGGTCGCGGGATGCGGATTGTGCGGGAGGCGAAGGAATTATTGCCGTCTCTGGATGCCTGTCAGAACGAAGCCCAGGCCGCCTTTGACAATCCGGCCGTATATTTGGAAAAGTACATCGAGCGTCCCCGGCACGTCGAGGTTCAGATTCTGGCTGATAATTACGGTCGGGTGGTGGCGCTGGGCGAGCGGGATTGTTCCCTGCAGCGCCGGCACCAGAAATTGATTGAAGAGGCGCCCTCGCCGGTGGTCACCCCCAGGATGCGTCGTCGGCTTTGTGGTTACGCGCGCCGTCTGGTAAAACACATCAATTACCGGAGCGTCGGTACGATTGAGTTCCTGGTGGATGACCAGCTCCACATCTATTTTATGGAGATGAATACCCGGGTTCAGGTGGAGCATCCGGTAACCGAAGAAGTGACCGGTATTGATATCATCAAAGAGCAGTTACGTATTGCTAACGGGGAGCGGCTCTCTTTTTCCCAGAGCCAGGTTCAGATACGCGGGGCTGCGATTGAATGCCGAATTAACGCGGAGGACCCGGACCAGAACTTTCGGCCAAACCCGGGCCGGATTGAAAAACTCTGCGTTCCTTCCGGGCCAGGCGTTCGTTTTGACAGTCACATCTATTCCGGTTACACGGTGCCGCCGTTTTATGATTCGCTCATCGGAAAGTTGATTGTCCGGGGAAAGGACCGCCAGGAGGCCTTAAGCCGGATGCGCCGCGCCTTGATGGAACTGGAAATAGTCGGGTTGAAAACGACTGCCCCGCTCTACCAGCGTCTTCTTAACCACGCTGGTTTCCTGAGTGGGAAATATTACGTCGGACTGATTGAAACTTTTTTGGAGAAGGAGCAGCTTCCTAAATAAAAATGGCTAAAGAATCTTTTGGTAACCTGAAGATTGAGCACGAAGTTCTCTCGGCGATTGCGGCAACCGCGGCTGGTAAGGTTTCCGGTGTTACCCGCATAATCCCGGGCCTGATCGGCGGAATTGCGGAACTTTTCGGCCGGTCTGCGCCCCAGCATTCGGTAAAAGTAAAGGTGAGAGAGGGCGGAGTTTTCTTTGAACTTTCCGTGGAGGTGGCTTACGGCAGCGATATTCCCCAGCTGGCCTGGGAGGTTCAGAAAGCGGTCAAAGAGGCGATTGAGGCAATGACCGGCATGAAGGTGGTGAAGGTTGACGTAGAGGTACGCAACTTGAAAACGGAGGCACCATGAAACTGGTAGATTTGCATGTTCACTCGCTTCTTTCCGACGGTGTTTATTTTCCGATGGAACTGGTGCGCCGGGCCCAGGTGAAAGGATATGCGGTGATAGCGATTACCGACCACGTTGATACTTCCAACATCAGCCGGGTGGTGCCGGAG
>JBAZPO010000078.1 GCA_041648175.1 Desulfobaccales bacterium
TCGGCACTTATCGTGCTAAGGCCATCTGGTAGGCCGTGCGAGTCGTCCTGCCTTTTTTCACGCCATCCCCAGTTTTTTTAAGAAGGCATTGATCCGCTCGAAGGCGTCACGGATGATTCGCTCCGCTTCTTCCGGGTCATACGCTTCTTCAAAATCGGCGACGAACTTCGGCCCGAGCGCTTTGAGAGAGGAAAAGTGCTTGGCCATCTTGGTGAGTCCTTCCTGAACCAAACCGTGGGACAGGTGGGGCCGGAATTCCTCCGCGAGTGCGTCGATCCCGCCAGGATAGGCAAGAAGGCAGTAGTAAATATCCCAGGCGTCTTTCTCCTTGAGCCGATCGTCCAGCGCCATCCCCTTCATGACAAGGAACGGTACAATGGAAGCGACCCTTATGGTCACGCGGTCCAGCCCGCCACCCGGGATTTCCCCCTCTACGGATACTTCGCTGACCATTTCGAAGGCCAAATCACAGCCTCGCGCCTTGCGTGCCTTTATTCCCTGGACCGCCTGGGTGCGGTGCTTCTTGCCGGTGCCCTCATATTCGCCGGATAGAAGATCAACTTGCACTTTGATAACCGAACCACCGAGCGGCACATCGCGGAAAAAGGTGAAGGGCTGCTTTTCTTCCTCCTGGTAATAACCGCGGGAAGTGAGCAATTCCTCAATCAGCTTGTAACCCTCTTCCCGGATTTTCAAATGGTTCAGGGCAAGATCGATATCCATGCTTCCCACATGGGGTCGCGGTTCCTGGGGGATCAAAAGTTCTGGCACCCAGCCGCCAATGAGCACGATATTGTCCCGGTACTCACCCAGAAGATGCGTCAGTTCGATCAGTACCGATTTTGCCGCTTCCACCGCCTCAGCCGTATAATCTCTGCGTGTCACCATGAGCGCCTGATCACCTCGTCCAATATTGTCTTTGCCGCTTCCTCACCGCGGCCCTTCACCCCGAGCAGATCGAGGTAAACCTGCACCGGCGATGCGATACAAATCCCGTCGATTTGTCGTGCGCCGTACAAGACGCCTTCGTCATAGGGGGTAAATAGAGTGACATTTGCGCCGCTGGCCACCTCCTTCAGGGAGAGAATCTCCGCAATCTTTTCCACATCGCGCGACACATAGGCCATGACCCGCTGGTAACGAACGGCAGGGGCATATCGGGCCGCACCGGAAAAACCGGTCAAGGCGTATGCTGTTCCCTCTTTTTCACAGGTCTTCGCCAGGTCAGCCTCCATCTCGGCCATGCTTTTCAGCGTGTAGTAGTTTCGGGGTACATTCTTCCTGAAGCTGTAGTTTCCCGACCACTCGGATAGAAGGCTCTCCGGATCCTTGAGCAGCAACCCGGCATCGGAACTTTTAAGCCACTCGCGATCTTCCAGGAGGCTCTTGACATTGGAAACCTGCCCCAGGCTGACTTCCGCCTCTTCTGCCAATGCCTGGACCCTCCACGCCTTTTTAGGATCAGTCAGAAGCACACGTAAGACTCGTGCCGCCTTTGGGGAATAGAGGGAACGAAGATCCCGCTTTTCAGCAAAAGGATTGGGTTTGCATTCCTGTTCGATATAGACTTGGCCAAAGGCCAGTCGGCAGTTTCCGGCAAGATCCAGATACCCGATTTTCTCCTGAACACATATCTCGGCTGTCTGGGGTGAGATATATGGCGCCGAAAACACACCGTACACGTCAGGTTCACGCTCCAGAACACGGGCGAGCTGGAAGGCTGCCGCGCGGGCAACGCGGGGCTGACCGTTGTTCTTGACTTCAAGCGCCAGACGCTGTCGTTGCTTTGCCATTCGCACTGTGGCGACGATATCAATACGTACATCTCCAACATTGAGTTCTCTTTCCAGAGACTCGATCTCCAGAAAAGGGACCCGTTGGAGGCAAGCCCGTAAGGCGTTTTCAACCTCTTCCAATATATTTTTCCCATTTACTTTCATTGCTAAACGACCTTTCAGCATTTGCTGAAAATGGACATTATAGTGAAAACTTCCGGTCGTCAAGCGTAATTTTCACCCAATATGGCACTTTCAACGTTTGCTGAAAAGACACAAATTGGTGAAAAATTGGGGAATCCTACATGGAGGGGTGGTGGGACTGCGCCCGGATCGATGAATTCATCTGCCGCATATTACGCGCGCAATTGGAGCAGAAAATCAAACCAGGCTGGCCGCTCCTGTTGAGGGCGGCGGTATCGCGCATATTCAATCAACAATCCCGGCGCAGGGCATTCGTGATCGCCGACAGGCATTACGATATCGGCAACGATCTGTTCGAATCGATGCTCGGCAGATCCATGGCCTACACGTGCGGTTACTGGCGGAGAGCCACAGACCTCGACGCAGCGCAGGAAGCCAAATTCGATTTGATCTGCAGGAAGCTTGGACTCCATGCGGGGATGACGGTCCTGGATATCGGCTGCGGCTATGGCGGCTTCATGAAATACGCCGCCGACAAGTATGGAATCACGGCGACCGGGGTCACCGTTTCAAGGGAGCAGGCAGACCCAGAGCAGCGCGAATATCTGGTTTACCGAGGAGAGAAACCTGGAGGTCACCGTTCTGATCG
>JBAZPO010000079.1 GCA_041648175.1 Desulfobaccales bacterium
TTCAGGGCCCGGATGCTGACGGCCAAGTCCGGGTTGTTGACGAGCCGGTCAACCCCGGCCATGGTTGATTCCAACTTCTTTCTCAGCCCCTCGAGATCCAGCTTATCAAAGGCGCTGGACAGCCGTTCGCTGGTGGACGCACAGGTTGGAATCACGATATGATCTTTATAGTCTTTGTCGATTTTTGCTGGAGCATAGCAGACGGCTGACTTGGGATAAAAATCAAGCTCGATCATTAACTGACCGGTAATAAAACTCTGCATAATCAGCTGACCCCGAAGGCCCATTTCGATGAGCTTCCCCGCAGTTTTCTGGTAATCTCTTTCTCCGGCGCGCACCTGCCATCGGTTCGGATCGATGTCGATGATAACGGGGATTTGTGTCTTCATCTTAACAAGGTCGGCTTGGAGAGTAATGCCTGTCACAGACCCCACCGGGACGCCCTGGAACAGCACCGGTGCGCCCACACTCAACCCCTTGACGGATTCATTGAAGTACAAAACGTATTTGTTGGTTTTCTGGAAGAATTTGCCCGAACCGAATACGACCAGGCTGGCGGCCATGAGGACCACTGCGAGGACCACGAAACCGCCGATCATCATTCTGTTTGCTTGCTTAGCCATCTGTGTTCGTCCTCTAGGTTAAGATTTCTCGCCACGGGTTAAAAACATGCGCAAATTGGGATCCTGGGTTTCGGCCAAAAGCTGGTTGGGGTTGCCCGTGGCCGTCATGGTTCTTTTGGATACATCCAGAAATACGGAATTGCTGCCAATGGCAAATATGCTGGCCAACTCATGGGTTACCACCACCATGGTGGTGCCCAGGCTCTCACGCAGTTCCAGGATCAGGTCATCCAGGCGGTGCGCGCTCACCGGGTCCAACCCGGCGGAAGGCTCATCGAAAAACAGGATTTCCGGATCGAGGGCCATGGCCCGGGCTATACCGGCCCGTTTCTGCATCCCGCCGCTGATCTCAGAGGGATAAAACTCTTCGAATCCAGCCATCCCCACCAGCGCCAGTTTCAGTTTGACAACCTCACGAATCTGGCCCGGGCTTAAATCCGTATAGGTCTCCAGGGGCAGGGCGATATTTTCGGCCAGGGTCATGGAGCTCCAGAGCGCCCCGCTCTGGTACATCACCCCGGCACGGCGAATGATCCGGTCGCGGGTCTGTTGATCGGCTCCCCAGAAATCGACCTCTCCATAAAAGATCTTACCCTTGGCCGGGGCCTTCAAGCCGATTAAAATGGTCATCATGGTGCTCTTACCGCACCCGCTGCCCCCCATGATGATGAAGATGTCCCCCCGGTTGATGGTAAAGGTCAGATCCTTCATGAGGACAAAATCACCATAAGCCATGGTGAGATCGCGCACAGTTATGTGGGCTTCTTTTTCAGTCATTTTTATTTTATCCTGAGGCTCTATTGGCATTCCCTCATATCCCCAGCATGTTGCACAGAATGGTGATCACCGCGGTGGAGAGGATGATCCCGACAATGGCGGTGACCACTGCGGACGTGGCCGCGTCACCCACCGCCGAAGCGCTGCGGCCGCACTGCATGCCCCGCATGCAGCCGGCCAGAGCCACAATCACGCCGAAGACGCAGCCGGAAAAAAGGCCGATGCCCAGATTCCAGAGATTAACCGCCTTCGCCGTCTCGTTATAATATTGTATAAAGCCGATATCGAGCATCCCCACCCCCACCACCATACCCCCCAGTATGCCCATGACATTGGCATAAAGACACAGCAGGGGCATCATCAGCGCCAGGGCCAGCATGCGCGGCAGCACCAGAAACTCCATGGGTGAAATGCCCAGGGTTTTCAGGGCATCGATCTCCTGGTTTACCTGCATGGTCCCCAGCTGAGCGGCAAAGGCCCCTCCCGTGCGGCCGGCCATGACGATGCCGGTCATAATCGCCGCCATCAGGCGCACCATGGCAATGCCCACCAAATCGGCCACATAAATTTGGGCCCCGAACAGCTGCAACTGGATGGCGCCGATAAATGCCAGAATCAACCCCACCAAAAAACAGATGAGGGAGACGATGGGCAACGCCTGGGCGCTACAGGCCTGCATGATCAAGCCCAGATCGGCGCGGCGGTACTGGGCCTTGCCGCGCAGCAGCCTCTGAATGGCAATGACCGTATCGCCGAGGAATTCCAGCATTTCACCTGCAGATCGGAACAGATCGACGGTTTCGTTGCCCAAATAGGAGAGAAACGACACCCGCGCCTCCGCCTGGCGGGCATCTTTCTTTTCCGGCACCGCCGAGGCCAATTCCAACAGCCTCTTCGCTCCTGGGGGCAGTCCGTCGCTGTCCAGGCGAATTTTTTCCCGGGAGCAGAGAGTGCCCAAGTTTATCAGGAAGGTCAACAGCCCGCTGTCCCAATGGGCCAGCTCCCGGGTGTCGAAGACCAGGTTACGAACCCCCGGCCTGCCTTCGAGCGTTTGCTGAACCTTATCGGCCCCGGGCAGTTCACCGCCCAGCTTCCAGTGCCCGGAAAGAATCACCTTTAGCGTGTCTGCTGATGGTTGCTCCATGACCATTTCACCGCGGGCCGT
>JBAZPO010000080.1 GCA_041648175.1 Desulfobaccales bacterium
GTTTACATTTAATCATCGATGTCCGGTTAGGATTTTGCATAAGCGGTTAAGAATTATGGCACATCGGGTTCGTTTGGTTTTGGTGAAAAATAATTTGCATCCATGTGAAGATTTTACTTGACAAATCAGGCATTTAGTGGGGGGCGATTTTCCGTAACTATCTAATATTACGGAGGATTTGCCAATGCCCTACACTTTGATGCCCGGAAAACCCTGGAAAAAACACGAGACCCACAGCAACCTTATGGCACCTGTCAACAACATATTGCCCGACATCACGCCCTTGCTCTCGGGATGCAACCGGCCCCTGAAAATGTCTTTTGAAGATCAGTTGAACATCCTGGTGTATTTTCATCTTGAAGAACACCATTCCGGGCGTCACCTCCTGCAAGTTCTCAAGGAAGAGCATTTTGCCCGGCAGTACATTGCTCCCGAGGGAGGTATCGAAAAGAGCAGCTTCTTCGAGGATATCGGCTCCCGGGGGCTGGAGCAGATGATGGAAATGTTCGGGAAGCTCTATGCAATGGCTGCCAAACATTTACCAAAGGGATATGCCGAGTTGGGAGATCTGGTTCTGATCGACGGCTCCCTGATCGATGCTGTGTTATCCATGTATTGGGCCGACTACCGCAGGGACTCGAAAAAGGCCAAGGTTCACGTCGGGTTCGATCTCAATCGCGGCATTCCCAAGAAGATCTTTCTCAGCGACGGCAAGGAAGCGGAACGGCCTTTCGTCGAGAGGATTCTGGCGCCGGGGGAAACGGGCGTCATGGATCGAGGCTATCAGAGCCATAAGCGATTTGACACATGGCAAGCAGACGACAAACATTTTATCTGTCGGATCAAAGCCTCCACGGAAAAGACCGTCATCAGAACGAATGACGTTCAACCCGACAGCATTGTCTTTTTTGACGCCGTCGTTCTTCTGGGAAACCCCGGCATCAATCAGACGGAAAGGGAACTCCGCCTGGTCGGCTATCGGGTGGCCGGTGTTGATTACTGGGTCGCCACCGATCGCCACGACCTCACCGCCGAACAGATTGCCTTTGCCTATAAGCTCAGATGGAACATCGAGATTTTCTTCGGCTGGTGGAAACGCCATCTGAAAGTCTATCACCTGATTTCAAGGAGCCAATATGGACTGATGGTCCAGATGCTGGCCGGATTGATTACCTATATCCTCCTGGCCATCTACTGCCATGACCAGCATCACGAAAAGGTTTCCGTCAAACGTCTCCGGGAAATCTCCATCAATATCCGCAATGAAATGAGCATCGAGGATATTGTAAATGAAACCGGTGTCTGGATGTATCAGCCGCCAAACCTGTATCAATCACATGCAAATCCTTAACCGGACACCGATGGGTTTCTCGCGGTGCCAAAGTATTTCAACGATGGTTCCATTGGCCTCAGTCCCTCACATTGCAGGTCATCATATCATGATGATCGTGGAGTAACATTATTGATAACGAATTGAAATCATGCCTGTCAGCCGTGTTTATCGCTATGTGGAAGAAAGTACGCATCAACCGCATGAACCAACATTAATCTTTCAGCGGCTTAAAAAGGTATTCAAGTCCATTGACTTTTATTTCATAAACCGTACTCAGCATTTCACCCAGTTCACCTTTAGGAAAGCCTTTTCGTGAAAGCCAGACAACATATGACTCCGGGAGATCCACAAGACGACGTCCTGCATATTTTCCAAAGGGCATTGTTGCCTGAGCCAGCTTCAAGAGGGCATTATGATCAGGTTGAATATGTGGACAAGCTTTTTGATCGTCAGAGTTCATGAAATATACCTATGCATGAAACCCAAGATATCGTCAAATGTAATATTTTCCAAATGTCACAGCGCAGGATTCAATTTTTAAAAGCGCAGGTTCCTGCGTATTTCTGATAGTTTCATGATCAACGGGGTCATTTTTTCTTACGGAACAAAGTCCCAGAAGGTTCAAAATAGGTTTTTATATGTTCAGTATCATTCAGGAATTCAGATCGTTTTTCGAGGTTCTGAGTATATGGAAGGGATTGGAATGATGGTTGGTAAGGGATTGGAATCAAGGTGGATAATTGTTACAGTAAGGCAGAGAGCTTGCGCAGTAGTCAAATGGTTCTATCTCCAGCTCCCCATCGTGCCACTTGTCCGGAAGATCTTTGCATTGGCAAGCACAATACCGCTAATTATCAGAACCATCCCGACGATCTGGATGATAAAGATCGGCTCACCCAGTACCAGAAATGAGAGGCAAACCACCATAACCAATTCAAAGGTGGAGAAAATGGATACGTAGCCGCTCCCTACTTCCCTAATGGCACGGAAATTAAAGGCATAGGCGAAGGCGGTCGGAATGAGGCCCAGGAATAGTCCTATAAGGAGCTGATTTAGCTGCAGTTCAAGGATCTTCAAGGGGTTATGGAAGAAGCTGAAGGTCACCCCGGCAAATAACGCCATATAAAAGGTCATGATTAGCGGTTTCTCTCCTCTGAGAAAGAGCTGTGCCACGATCAGATAACCGCTGTAGGTAATCATG
>JBAZPO010000081.1 GCA_041648175.1 Desulfobaccales bacterium
TTTTGATGTCCCCTTCGACCGCCAGGTGATGGAGCGGATGCTGGACCTGTCCCCTCCCGGCTTGGATGAGATTATGGCCCTGGTGCGGGCCATGGGATTCCTGGAACAGGGCCGCTACGATATATTCATATTGGACTCGGCCCCCACCGGCCATCTTCTCCGCCTCCTGGAACTGCCGGAACTTATTGACCAGTGGCTCAAGACCTTTTTCGGCTTGCTTTTGAAGTACAAGCTGGCTTTCCGGTTTCAGGAGCTGTCCCAGCAATTGGTAAGGATTTCCCGGGACCTGAAACTCCTGAGAAACCTGTGGCGAGACCCGGCCCGGGCGGCGCTCTACGCGGTGACCATCCTCACGGAAATGGCCTTCCAGGAGACCAGCGACCTGCTGGCGACCTGCGGGCGCCTGGGGGTGCCAGCGCCGGTGCTGCTGCTCAACCTGGCCACCCCGGGCTGGGATTGTCTTCTGTGCGCCGCACTGAACCGCCGGGAGACGCTGATTAAGGACAAATTCCAGGAAACCTTCGCCGGCCGGCATCAAACCATCATTTATCGCCAGAGCGAACCCCGGGGCCTAAAGCGCCTCACTGCCTTGGGGCAGGCATTGTACCGGTCCAGGACTGTGGAGAACCGCCATGGGGCTATTGCTGATATGCCCGCATTGTCAAGCTAAGATACCGATGGTCTCCCGGGCTTGTTCGGCTTGCGGCGCCGACCTGCGGGACCTGCCTCCGACCGCGCGCCGTTATTTTATCGGCAAATCGGCGGCGGGGGAAATCGCTCCCCCGGTCCCGGAGGTGATTCCCGGGTCAATACCGGAGACCGTGGAGGTGGAATTGCTGGAACCGTACCCGGAAGCCTCGCTCCCGGAGAGCAAAGATGTGTCGTTGTGCGAGGCCCTGGACCGCATTCTCAATAAGGGCGCGGTGCTCTTTGGGGAAGTGATGATTTCCGTGGCCGATATCGACCTGGTCTACCTGGGCCTCCAGGTCATCCTGGCATCCATGGAAACCGCACGGGGATTTAAGCCTCGGGGGGAGGGGCAGTTGGGACCGAATCTTTTTGAAAAGGGTGCATGCTGATGAAATCCCCGGAACCGGCTCAAGTGGAATCCCAGGCTATCAGCGATTTTGCCAAGGTCATGCAAGGAGACGCCTCTTTACCGGCCCGATCTCCGGGTGGCCAGCCCCCCCGGATCAATCTGGACCAGGACAACATCAAGAACAGCCTGGGACAACTGGTTTTGACCCTGGTGAAACTGCTCCACGAACTACTGGAGCGCCAGGGCATCCGGCGCATCGAGGCCGGGTCCCTCACGGACGACCAGATCGAGCGGCTGGGGTTGACCTTGATGAAACAGGCTCAAGAGATCGACCGACTCCGGCAGGAGTTCGGCCTGGAAGAAGACGACCTGAATATCGACCTTGGCCCCCTGGGCCAACTCCTGTAAGGAGGAACTGCACATGGCCAGACAACAAGGCATCCAGAGTTCCATTCAGAGCACCAACCTGGCGGATCTTCTGGAACGCATCCTGGACAAGGGAATCGTAATCGCCGGAGACATCAAGATCCGGCTGGTGGAAGTGGAACTCCTCACTCTGCAGATTCGATTAGTGATCTGCTCAGTGGACAAAGCCAAAGAATTGGGGATAGATTGGTGGGTAGCCAACCCGGCCTTTAATTCCCAGGCCCCTTCGGAAGAACTGGCGGCCTCCCTTAACAAGATCGACGAGCGCTTGGGGCGCCTGGAATCTGCCATGGCCGTGGCTGGCCCCTGAGTTCCTTGGCGACGTTGGGGAACCCCTGCTCCGGGGAGCGGGGGGCGCTAGCTACCGGCCCAAGGTCCCGAGGCCTCAGCCGGGTAGTGGTATCCGACAGCCGCATAGAACCAGCTTCCGATAGTGGGGTAACACCAGACATAAAGTCAAGCGCACCAGCATCCAGCCGGAGATTGAGAGGTCAGTCTCGGTTGGGTCTCATTGAGGCATAATAATCTACCATAGCTCTGACTCGCATCTCCAGTGGGCGCCGAAGTGAGGCTATATGAACCACTTCATTAACTTTCCCCCAAAAGTTAATCAAACAGAACCTTCCTCCCATGCCTTTTTCTTCCAAAAATGGACATCTTTTCCTCCTTTGTGGCCGCGGACCTCTTGGATGGGTTTTGGGGCCTTTTTAATGCTATCTTCCTGCAAATATTAAAATAATAATGGTGCCGAATGGATTGAACCTACCAATGGAAAGACCATCTCATTAAAAAAGGCCGGGGCCCCCGAAGGGACCCCGGCGCTGTGTTTGTTAAGCATGTAATCCCCCCTGTCAGGCGGCCTGTTCCTGCATCTCCGATATCACCGGCCTGATTCTCCCCTCCTCCAGCCACCAGATTTGAATCTCCGGCACCGGTGACGGGTCCGCATGGTCCGAAGTGGCGAACACCAGGATGGTATCGAAGTCCTGACGCACGGCCAGCAGGAAGTCAATGAGTTGGGCTCTGTTTGCGGGGTCGAGGATGTCCGCCTCGTCG
>JBAZPO010000082.1 GCA_041648175.1 Desulfobaccales bacterium
TCGCAGGGCGGTATCTGCGGTGATGCGTTGCGTTTCTCGGAGTAAAAAAGCCAGGCTTTCGGAGCAAACCGGCCGGCCTTTCGGAGTAAAGTAGGCCACCCTTTCGGAGCAAATCGGCCACCCCTGTTGGAAGGGCGCTGGACAATACAATGGCATAGAATCACTCTTGGAGGTGATCTATGCCGAACAGGAGATTGTCCATGCGTAAGATTAAAGAGGTTCTGCGGTTAAAATATGACTGCGGTATTAGCGAACGAGAAATAGCCCGAAGCTGCCAGGTATCCCGGAGCACGGTAGCTGATTATCTCAGGAGAGCTGCGGCAGCAAGGCTGACCTGGCCAGAAGCTTCATCACTCGCTCAAACCCAGCTTGAAGAGCGTCTATACCCCACTGAGCATATACCGAGTACGGTTAAACGTCCCGCGCCAGACTGCGAATACATCTACAACGAGCTGCGTACCTACCGGAGATTCAATCTGACGCTCTCCCAGTTATGGTTGGAATACAAGCAAAGCCACCCTGACGGCTACCAGTACACCCAATTCTGCGAGCATTACTGGCGGTGGCGGGGCAAGCTGGATTACGTTATGCGCCAGGAGCACCGCGGCGGTGAAAAGCTATTCATCGACTACTCCGATGGACTGTCTATCGTCGATACGGTCACCGGCGAGTTGATACTCACCCAGTTATTCCTGGCTGTCTGGGGTGCTTCCAACTACTCCTATTCCGAGGCAACTCTATCCCAGACCCTGCCGGAATGGATTGGTTCCCACAAACGGGCGTTAGAGTATTTCAGCTGTGTCCCCCGGGTGCTGGTGCCGGATAATCTAAAGAGCGGCGTCAGCAAGGCGTGCAAATACGAGCCGGAGCTAAATCCGACCTATAGCGATATGGCGGAGCACTACGGCTGCGCCGTGTTGCCGGCGCGTCCCAGGAAGCCAAGGGATAAGGCAAAAGTCGAAAATGGGGTACTCATCGCCCAGAGGTGGATACTGGCGGTATTACGTCATCGCACCTTCTACAGCCTAGCCGAGCTCAATGTCGCCATTAGTGAGTGCCTGGAGCGTCTCAACAATCGCCCCATGCGAAAGCTGAAGAAATCACGCAGAGAGCTATTTGAGACTCTCGACCGGACCAATGCCCTGCCGCTGCCTCAGAGACATTACGAGTATGCCGAATGGTATAAGGCTAAGGTACAGCTGAATTACCATATTGAAGTGGACCACCATTACTACAGTGTGCCCTACCAGCTTTTGCATGAGAGATTGGACATCCGGCTGACAACGACGATTGTAGAGGCTTTCCACAAAGGAGAGCGTGTCGCTGCCCATGTCCGGCTTTACACTAAAAATGACTACACCACCTTACCGGAACACATGCCGCCGTCACACCGCTACTATGCCGAGTGGAACCCGGCCCGGTTTATCCAGTGGGCCGGTAAGACCGGGGAGGCGACAGCCAGGCTGGTAGAAAAAGTACTCTCCACGCGCCCTTACCCGGAGCAGGGTTACAAAGCATGCCTGGGAATTATTAATCTGACACGAGATTACGATCCCCCTCGTGTCGAAGCGGCGGCACGCCGGGCACTTGAGTTTAATTCATGCTCTTACCGGTCGATGAAGGCTATCCTGTCCGCCGGACTCGACCGGCACTATGATAGCGAACGACCTGCAATAGCTGGGCTGCTGCCGCATCAAAATATCAGGGGACAGGAATATTATCAGTGAAAGGAGTAGGAACTATGCTTAATCAACAAACGATGTCTATTCTGTACTCGCTCAAACTTACCGGTATGGCGAGAAGCCTTGAGGAAAGGCTCGCCGACTCGCAACAGGCAGCTCTATCTCATGACGACTTCGTGGGACTGCTGGTACAGGATGAGAAGCTGTACCGGGATAATCTGAGGCTTCGGAGGCTCCTCAAGAAGGCCAAACTACGTCAGGAAGCCTCACTGGAGGATATCAACTATGGAGTATCCCGGGGACTCAGCCGGCAGGTAATACTGGAGCTGGCTAATCCCCAGTGGATAACCGCCCACCATAACGTGTTAATCAGCGGTCCAACCGGTGTTGGCAAATCATTTATAGCCTGTGCCTTGGGCAACGCCGCCGCCCGGACAGGCTATACCGTGCTCTACATGCGGGCTCCCCGGCTGTTTGAAACCCTGCAACAATCACGCGGAGACGGCTCCCATCTCAAAGCCCTCGCCAAGCTGAGCCGCGTGCAATTACTGATTATCGATGACTTCCTACTTACCCAGCTGACAGATAGCGAACGGAGAGACTTACTGGAGGTAATCGAGGATCGCTACCAGGCAGGAGCCACCATCGTAGCCAGCCAGTGCCCCATCCAAGACTGGCACCCCAACATCGGCGACCCGACCCTGGCTGATGCCATCTGCGACCGGCTCTTGCATAACGCCTATAAAATCGAGTTGAGAGGCGACTCCATGCGCACCAAGAGACCGAATACGAAAACTGATAGGAAGGAGGCAGTTGAAAGTGATAGAAAACTAA